>NZ_JBJNMH010000007.1:0-212275 GCF_052168635.1 Serratia sp. CY47444 | reverse complement strand
GAAAGTATGTTTGCCGAGGTCGATACCGATGAGCGTAATGTTTTGCATGATGATCCCCTCCGGAAAGAAAAACACCCTGTCAGCGTACCGCTCACAGGGTGGGGGTGACCATCTCATTAGGGTTCGGCTTGGCCGAACCCTTTACGTTTACTGCCCGCGTTTCACTGCCGGCTGTCGTTAGCCTGCCGCAACAGCGTGCGGCTCTCCACCAGAAAGCGCTGGGCGTAATCGCCGAACCAATGCTCTACCTTGCGGAAGCTATCGATAAACGCCTGTTTGTCGCCATGCTCCAACAGCTTGATCGCCTCGCCGAAGCGCTGGTAGTAACGCTTAATCAGCGCCACGTTTTCTTCCGACGACATGATGATGTCAGCGTACAGCTGCGGATCCTGCGCGAACAGGCGGCCAACCATCGCCAGCTCCAGCCGGTAGATCGGCGAGGAGAGCGCCAGCAGCTGCTCCAGTTGCACGTTCTCTTCCGCCAGGTGCAGCCCGTAGGCGAAGGTGGCGAAGTGCCGCAGCGCCTGAATAAACGCCATATTCTGATCGTGTTCGACCGCGCTGATACGATGCAGCCGCGCCCCCCACACCTGCAGCTGTTCAAGCAGCCATTGGTAAGCCTCCGGTTGGCGGCCATCGCAGTAAACCACCACCTGCTTCGCCACGCTGCCCACGTCCGGACCAAACATCGGATGCAACCCCACCACCGGGCCGCTGTGCGCCGCCAACATCGCATGCAGCGGACGATTCTTCACCGACGCCAAATCCACCAGAATACAGTCGTCAGGCAACGGCGGCAGGCGGCTTATCACCTGCTCGGTCACGTGGATCGGTACGCTGACAATCACCATACCGGCATCCGCCAACAGCTGTTCCGCCTGCGGCCAATCTTCCTGATCCAATACCCTGACCTGATAACCCGACAGCGTCAGCAGACGGTTGAACAGCCGGCCCATCTGGCCGTTGCCGCCGATGATGACGATCGGCCGCAGCTGCGGGCACAGAGTTTTAAAACCTTTATCGTTCTCGCTGACGTACGATTCGCGCATCACACGGCGCAAGACGTCCTCGATCAAATCCGGCGGCACGCCGAGGTTTTCCGCCTCCTGGCGGCGCGAGGCCAGCATCGCCGCCTCGCGCTCCGGCACATAAACCGGTAAACCGTGGCGGCTTTTCACCTCCCCCACTTCCGCTACCAGATGCAGGCGTTTCGCCAGCAGATCCAGCAACGCTTTGTCCACCTCGTCGATTTGATCGCGCAGCGCGGTCAGTTCTGCCACCATAACTTACTTTTCTCCCGTGCGTGCCTTCAGCGCAGCGCCGAGTTCCTGATGCATGTGGCGCAGCAGCGTTTCCGTGCTCTCCCAGTCGATGCAGGCGTCGGTGACGGATACGCCGTAACGCATGTCAGCACGCGGCTGTTCGGAAGACTGATTGCCCTCATGCAGATGGCTCTCCAGCATAATGCCGGTAATCGAGCGGTTACCCGCTTTAATCTGCTCCACCACGGACTCGGCCACCGCCGGCTGACGGCGATAGTCTTTATTCGAGTTGCCATGGCTGCAATCTACCATCAAGGACGGATGGAGTCCCGCCTCGAGCATCTGTTTTTCACAGGCCGCAACGTGCTCGGCGCTGTAGTTCGGGGTTTTACCGCCGCGCAGGATCACGTGCCCGTCCGGATTGCCCTGAGTCTGCAGCAAGCAAACCTGGCCCGCCTGGTTGATGCCGACGAAGCGGTGCGGCATAGCGGCGGCGCGCATGGCATTGATGGCGGTACCCAGGCTGCCGTCGGTGCCGTTTTTGAACCCGACCGGCATCGACAGGCCAGAAGCCATTTCACGGTGGGTCTGCGATTCGGTGGTACGCGCACCGATCGCCGACCAGCTGAACAAGTCCCCCAGGTACTGCGGGCTGTTCGGATCCAACGCTTCGGTAGCCAACGGCAAGCCCATGCCCACCAGATCCAGCAACAGGCGACGCGCGATATGCAAGCCTGCTTCAACGTCAAACGAACCGTCCATGTACGGATCGTTGATCAAACCTTTCCAGCCGACAGTGGTTCTGGGTTTTTCAAAATAAACGCGCATAACGATATACAGCTGATCGCTCAAGTCAGCCGCCAGGGTTTTCAAACGACGGGCGTAGTCCAGTGCCGCATCCGGATCGTGGATCGAACAAGGCCCACACACGACCAACAGGCGATGATCGCGCCCCTGCAAAATGTTGGCGATGGTGTTACGCGCGGTGGCGATTTCATTTTCGTCGTCGGCGCTGAGCGGGAACTGGTTCTTCAGCTCCTCCGGCGTGATGAGAACCTGTTCTGCACTGATGTGTACGTTATTGAGCGCGTCTTTTTGCATGATGCTATTCCTGTCGTTTGGCGTTATGCGTTGAAATGGAACATTGAGCGTTTCAGGGCTCTACCCTATCACGATATGTAAAGTTTTCAATCCAATTTCCGTAAATAAAAAATTACCATAATTTCTCTTATGAGATAACATGCATAAACACATCAAGAAAATACAATAAAAACAAACAAATTCAATTAAATAATAAATTCACAAGCGCCTCAAAACGCACCTGTTCGCCTTCCCGGCGAAAGCCCCATATCGTAAACATATGTGTACAACTTGTTTTACAGGCAAGATACGCCGCCCGTCTCGGCGCCAACGAACGGGCAGGCGCGGATACCGTCAGACTCAGCACGAAATGCCGCCGAAAGCGATGAATTTCAGTAGAAGAAAAGTGAATAAATGAGGAATAAAAATTAAAAACTTAAGCTAATAGCGGCTATTTTTGTCGCTGAAATGAACCGATATAATGTGACCGTCATCAACAATAACCACCCTTAACAACTGGATCCAAGATGCTCTCTTCTCGCGCTCGTCGCGCTTTTCCGCTGTATATTTGCTGCTTAACGACTTTCACCAGTGTTTCAGCCTTTGCCGACAATACGCTTTTCACCGCGATGGACGATCCGGCCACCGCCAAGAAACCATTCGAAGGCAACGTGCAGGCGGGCTACAACGCCCAGTCAGGCAACTCGCAGAGCTCCACCCTGCTTGCCAACACCAACATGACCTGGTTCAACAGCGATGCGGCGTACAGCCTGTGGGGGGCGGCTAACAACACCACCTCCTCCAACGTGCGCTCGTCCGAAAAATACCAGGCCGGTGGCCGTACGCGCTATAACCTGACCGATCGCAACTACCTGTTCGGCCAGGCCAGCTGGCTGAGCGACCGTTTCAACGGTTACGACTCACGCTCCACGCTGACCGGCGGCTACGGCCGTCAACTCCTCAACGGGCCGCTTAGCGATCTGCGGGTGGAATTCGGTCCCGGCGTGCGCCATGACGAATACCATGGCGGCGGCCGCTCGACCAAAGGGTTGGCCTATGGCGCGGCCAACTATTCCTATCAGCTGACCGACAACACCAAGTTCATTCAGGGCGTTTCCGCACTGGCGAACGAAGAAACCACGCTGAACTCGGAAAGCGCGTTGAACGTGGCGATCAACGATCGCTTCTCGCTGCGCGTGGCTTACACCGTGACCTACAACAGCAAACCGCCGGCCTCGGCGCCGAAGAACACCGACACGACGACCTCAGTCACGCTGGTCTACGGCCTGTAATTTCCCCCCAATATTTCTCAAAGCCCATCATTGATGGGCTTTTTTTATGCCTGCCGCCCTCTTTTGCACAATCTGCTAAAAATATTCACCCCACCCATTGACGACTTTAGCAAATAGCTTAATACTGTATGCATATACAGTAATTATTATACAGCCTCGGAGCATGATGGATTTCGATAGAGAGTGGCCAGAAACGCATCGATAGCCGCCACAGCTCCCGAGAGACTGTAAACAAAGCGAGCATAAGCTATGGAGAAAATCACCTCATTCATCACCTACGCCATGGCGTTGTTTCTCGCCTGGCTCGGCAAGCTGTCACCGCAGGACATTGCCTTTCTAGTCGGTGCGGCGGTAGGCATCGGCACGTTTCTGGTGAACTGGTACTACCGACGTAAAAGCCTGCAGATCTTGAAGGCTATTGAACGCAATGCGGCATCACGGAGGAAAATTTACGATGAATGCAATCGTTAAGCGCTGCAGCGTCGCCACCGTTTTGGCCATCGCCGTGCTATTGCCGTCATTTGGCGAGCTGCAAACCTCAGAAGCCGGCCTCAGGCTGATCGCCGATCTCGAAGGCTGCCGCCTGTCGCCTTACCAGTGTAGCGCCGGGGTGTGGACACAGGGCATTGGACACACTGCCGGCGTCATCCCAGACAAGATGATAGATGAACGCAAAGCCGCGGTGGATTTGGTAGACGATGTTCGCCGCACCGAACGCGGCATGGCCGCTTGCCTGCCGCATACGCTCTCGCAACAAACCTATGACGCAGTGATCGCCTTCGCCTTCAATGTGGGCGTCGGCGCAGCCTGCCACTCTACGCTGGTCGCGCTGCTGCAACAGCGCCAGTGGCGGCAGGCCTGCGATCAGTTACCACGCTGGATTTACGTAAACGGAAAGAAAAATAAGGGGCTGGAACAGCGACGCGCCATGGAACGCGCACTGTGCTTGCAGGGGATTGCCTCATCATGACGAGTTCGCTCGCCAAAGGGTGATGCCACAACAATTTCACTTAATTTGTTCAAGGGGGTTCTTATGATGCACTGTCCACTATGCGGTCACGTGGCCCACACTCGCTCCAGCCGCTATCTGAGCGAGTCGACCAAAGAGCGTTACCATCAATGCCGCAACATCAATTGCAGCTGCACGTTCGCCACGCACGAGTCCGTCGCGCGGGTGATCGTCAAACCTGGCGATGACATTATCCCGGCGCAGCCTCACCCGCCGGAGAGTCAGCATAAACAAAGCGCCGCGGCGCTATAATGCAAAAAGCCTGCTTATGCAGGCTTTATTATGTTGGCGGCGCGCAGACGAAATCTCGCAAATGTAACCAGTCGAGATTTAAGATAAAAAAAGGGGTTGGCATAATGCCAACCCCTGATAACTATTAACTTTTGGATGCAGCGTTAGCCAACGCGGTTCAGACGCTCTTTGATACGAGCAGCCTTACCAGTACGCTCACGCAGGTAGTACAGTTTAGCTTTACGAACGGCACCACGACGTTTCACAGCAATGCTGTCGATTACTGGGGAGTGAGTCTGGAATACGCGCTCAACACCTTCGCCGTTGGAAATCTTACGAACAGTGAATGCAGAGTGCAGACCGCGGTTACGGATAGCGATAACCACGCCCTCGAATGCCTGCAGACGTTTTTTGCTACCTTCAACGACCCATACCTTCACTTCCACGGAATCACCCGGACGGAATGCAGGTACGTCTTGTTTCATCTGCTCTTGTTCAAGTTGCTTAATAATGTTGCTCATAATATGTCTCTTACCCTAGGTAAACTGATATATCGGTCCCGTCTGTTGTCAGACGTTTCCTTCATAGTCCTGTTGCCTGGCCTGATGTTCCCGTTGGAACTCAGCCAGCAACACCGCTTGCTCGTCAGTCAGAGCTAGGCTTTCTAGAAGTTCAGGTCTTCTAAGCCAGGTTCGGCCCAGCGACTGCTTTAAGCGCCAGCGACGTATCTCGGCATGGTTACCCGACAGCAGAACTGGCGGTACCTCCATCCCTTCCAACACCTCTGGGCGGGTATAGTGCGGGCAGTCCAGCAATCCGTCGGCGAAGGAGTCTTCCTCCGCTGAGGCCTGATGGCCCAGCACACCCGGTATGAAACGGGCGACTGAATCAATCAGGGTCATTGCCGGCAGTTCCCCGCCGCTGAGAACGTAATCGCCGATTGACCATTCTTCGTCAATTTCGGTTTGGATTACGCGCTCGTCTATCCCTTCGTAACGGCCGCATACCAGAATCATCTTCTGATTGGCCGCCAGTTCGCACACGCCGGTTTGATCCAGCTTGCGCCCCTGAGGTGACAGATAAATCACCTTTGCTCCCTCGCCTGCCGCTGCTTTCGCCGCATGAATGGCTTCCCGTAAAGGTTGCACCATCATCAGCATTCCCGGGCCGCCGCCGTAAGGGCGATCGTCCACGGTACGATGCCGGTCGTAGGTGAAGTCGCGAGGACTCCAACACTGCACGCTCAGCAGGCCATTTTTTACTGCCCGGCCAGTCACCCCGTAATCGGTGATAGCGCGGAACATCTCAGGAAACAGGCTTACAATACCGATGAACACAAGCCAATCCCCTTACCGTTATTCCACTTGCTTCGACCGTTTGATCCGGGGGTCAAAAACCAGGATCCCAATCTGCCTCAATCACGCGGGCAGTGAGATCGACTTTCTTGATAACCTGCCCATGAAGAAACGGAATCAACCGCTCCTTCATGCCGAACGCATCTTTCAGGTTCGCTTTCACAACCATCACATCGTTCGAGCCGGTTTCCATCATATCGATGACTTTACCCAGCTCGTAGCCGGCGGTGGTGACTACCTGGCAGCCCATCAGGTCTTTCCAGTAGTAATCGTCACCCTCCAGCGGAGGAAGTTGCTCAGAATCCACCATAATCTCGCGATTAGTCAGCAGATTCGCCGCGTCCCGATCGTCAATGCCTTTGACCTTGATGATCAGATCCTGACTGTGGCGCTTCCAGTCTTCCAACTCGATATGCTGCCACTGACCCGCCTGCTGGATAAACCACGGCTGATAGTCAAAAATGCTTTCGGCGTTCTCGGTGGATGAAAACACTCTGAGCCAACCACGAATGCCGTAAGCGGACCCCATTTTACCGAGTACAATCGGCTGCTTAGGCGCTACCGGTTTGAGTTGCTTGCTCATTGCCACCACCGCGACAGATTAAGCTGCTTTCTTAGCGTCTTTGATCAGCGCGTGAACGCGATCAGAAACGGTTGCACCCAGACCAACCCAGTGCTCGATGCGGTCCAGGTCCAGACGCAGTGCTTCAGCCTGACCGGAAGCGATCGGGTTGAAGAAGCCAACGCGCTCGATGAAACGACCATCACGAGCGTTGCGGCTGTCGGTCACTACTACTTGATAGAACGGACGCTTTTTAGCGCCGCCACGTGCCAAACGAATTGTTACCATAACATCCTCTTTAGTTAATAAAACAGCCGGGCCCCATTGAGGGACGGGGCCCGGTTGCAATATAAAAAGCCCGAAAATTTTACTCATTTTGGCGCAAAAAGCAATCTAAAGCGTCGATCGCAGGGGACAACTTTTGCAGCCTGTCAAATTTCGGGCGGTTTTCACCGCGAACGGCGAATGCTGAAAGCGCCCGCACTCAGCGTGCGGAGGCCCATCAGCGGCCTGGGAAGCCCGGTGGCATCATACCTTTCATGCCGCGCATCATCTTCGCCATACCGCCTTTCTTCATCTTCTTCATCATACGCTGCATTTCGTCGAACTGCTTCAGCAAGCGGTTGACGTCCTGCACCTGCATGCCGGCCCCCATCGCGATGCGGCGCTTGCGCGAGCCCTTGATGATTTCAGGTTTGGCGCGCTCTTTCAGCGTCATCGAGTTGATGATCGCCTCCATGCGCACCAGCACTTTGTCGTCCATCTGCGATTTGACGTTGTCCGGCAGTTGGCCCGCGCCCGGCAGCTTGCTCAACATGTTGGCCATACCGCCCATGTTGCGCATTTGCTTGAGCTGCTCCAGGAAGTCGGTCAGATCGAAACCGTCGCCCTTCTTCAGCTTGTTGGCCAGTTTCTCCGCCTGCTCGCGGTCGACCTTGCTTTCGATATCTTCGATCAGTGACAGCACGTCGCCCATGCCCAGGATGCGTGATGCCACGCGATCCGGGTAGAACGGCTCCAGCGCTTCGGTCTTCTCGCCCACGCCGAGGAATTTGATCGGCTTGCCGGTGATGTGGCGGATGGACAATGCGGCACCGCCGCGCGCGTCGCCGTCGACCTTGGTCAGCACCACGCCGGTCAGCGGCAGCGCTTCGTTAAACGCCTTGGCGGTATTGGCGGCGTCCTGGCCGGTCATGGCGTCAACCACGAACAGGGTTTCCACCGGCTTGATCGCCGCATGCACCTGTTTGATCTCGTCCATCATCGCTTCGTCAACGTGCAGACGGCCGGCGGTATCGACGATCAGTACGTCGTAGAATTTCAGCTTGGCCTGTTGCAGCGCGCGATTGACGATGTCGATCGGTTTTTCTTTGACGTCAGACGGGAAGAAATCGATGCCGACACCTTCCGCCAGCGTTTCCAGCTGTTTGATCG
The DNA here is from genome assembly GCF_052168635.1 of Serratia sp. CY47444. Taxonomy (NCBI): domain Bacteria; kingdom Pseudomonadati; phylum Pseudomonadota; class Gammaproteobacteria; order Enterobacterales; family Yersiniaceae; genus Serratia; species Serratia sp. CY47444. Next base: position 204,050 of record NZ_JBJNMH010000007.1, on the reverse strand, counting down.
CCGCTGGGCGATAAACGTCCGCGGAAACCACCAACACTTTCTTCTTCTGTTTTTCTTTCAGGAACTTGCCGAGCTTACCGACGCTGGTGGTTTTACCGGCGCCCTGCAGGCCCGCCATCAGCACCACCGCCGGCGGCTGGGCCGCCAGATTCAGCTCGGTGTTGACTTCGCCCATCGCGGCGATCAGCTCGCCCTTGACGATCTTGACGAACTCCTGCCCCGGCGTCAGGCTCTTGTTGACTTCATGACCAACCGCGCTCTCTTTGACGCGGTTGATGAAGTCGCGCACCACCGGCAGCGCAACGTCCGCTTCCAGCAATGCCATACGCACTTCACGCAGGGTTTCCTTGATATTCTCTTCGGTCAGCCGCCCGCGGCCGCTGATATTGCGCAACGTGCGCGACAATCGATCGGTTAAATTTTCAAACATCGTCTCATGCTCAACGTGTAATGACAGGCCGCTCCGGCGACACAATTGCGCCGATGATAACACGAAGCGCGCAGGATCTCTGCCTCAGCGTTGGAGATAGGTTGGAGTGAAACGCGCGCAACGTTATACTGACACTCCTATTAACCACGCCGAAGCAAAATTAAACGCTATGCCAGTTTTCTCCATTGTGGCTTTGATGGCCTACCTGCTCAGCCTTGGACTGATCATTCCCAGCTTGTTGCGGAAGAACAGCGCATACCGTCGACTGGCCCTCGTCTCGGCGGTGGTGGCGCTGATTTGCCACGCCATCGCGCTGCAGCAGCGCATCTTTGACGTCAGCGCCGGGCAGAATCTCAGCCTGCTGAACATTGGTTCTATCGTCAGCCTGATCATCTGCTCGGTGATGACCTTCGTCGCTTCACGCGATCGCGGCTGGTTCCTGCTGCCGATCGTCTACAGCTTCGCGATGATCAATCTGGCCTTCGCCAGCTTCATGCCCGGCGAGTTCATCACTCACCTGGAGGCCAGCCCGGAATTGATGGTGCATATCGGCCTGGCGCTATTCTCTTACGCCACCCTGATCATCGCCGCGCTCTACGCCTTGCAGCTCGCCTGGCTCGACTACCTGTTGAAAAACAAGAAGCTGACCTTCAGCGCCGACATGCCGCCGCTGATGAGCATCGAGCGCAAGATGTTCCATATCACCCAGATCGGCGTGGTGCTGCTGACGCTCACTTTGTGTACCGGCCTGCTGTACATGGATAACCTGTTCAGCAAAGAGAACGTGCATAAAGCCGTGCTGTCGATCATGGCCTGGTTCGTGTATATCGTGCTGTTGTGGGGCCATTACCATGAAGGCTGGCGCGGCCGCCGCGTCGTCTGGTTCAGCTTCGCCGGCGCCTTCCTGCTGACGCTCGCCTATTTCGGCAGCCGTCTGATTCAGCAGGTGATGGTGCGCTAGGCCAGCCTGGCTCAATTCTCCCTCTCTATAAGGAATACTGCATTGGAGCATGTGTCGACGGGGACCCTCATCATTATCCTGGTGATCATGATCGTGGTCTCCGCTTACTTCTCCGCCTCCGAAACCGGCATGATGACGCTCAACCGTTATCGCCTGCGTCATCTGTCCAAACAGGGCAACCGCTCGGCGCGTCGGGTGGAGAAGCTGCTGCAAAAACCGGATCGGCTGATCGGCCTGGTGCTGATCGGCAACAACCTGGTCAACATCCTCGCCTCGGCGCTGGCGACCATCGTCGGCATGCGGCTGTATGGCGATCTCGGCGTGGCGATCGCGACCGGCATACTGACCTTCGCCGTGCTGCTGTTCGCCGAAGTGCTGCCGAAGACCTTCGCCGCCCTCTATCCGGAACGTATTGCCTTCCCCAGCAGCGTCCTGCTGGCCCCGTTGCAAAAGGTGATGTTCCCGCTGGTCTGGCTGCTCAACGGCATCACCAGCCTGACCTTGCGCCTGTTCGGCATTCGCACCAACGTGCGCATCAGCGACGCCGTCAGCAAGGATGAGCTGCGTACCATCGTGCGCGAATCCCAGTCGCAGATCTCACGCCGCAATCAGGACATGCTGATCTCGGTGCTGGATCTGGAAAAGGTGACGGTCAACGACATCATGGTGCCGCGCACCGAGATCGTCGGCATCGACGTCAACGACGACTGGAAGTCGATCATGCGCCAGCTGACCCACTCGCCGCACGGCCGCATCGTGCTGTATCGCAGCTCGTTGGACGATGCGATCGGCATGCTGCGCGTGCGCGAAGCCTACCGCCTGATGACCGAGAAAAAAGAGTTCAACAAAGAGAACCTGCTGCGCGCCGCCGATGAGATCTACTTCGTACCGGAAGGCACGCCGCTCAACGTTCAGTTGGTGAAATTCCAGCGCAATAAAGAGAAGGTCGGCATCGTGGTCGACGAGTACGGCGACATTCAGGGCCTGGTTACGGTGGAAGACATCCTCGAGGAGATCGTCGGCGACTTCACCACCTCGATGTCACCGACGCTGGCGGAAGAAGTCACGCCGCAGAGCGACGGTTCGGTCTTGATCGACGGCACCGCCAACGTACGGGAGCTGAACAAAGCCTTCAACTGGACCTTGCCGGCCAATGAAGCCCGTACCGTCAACGGTATGCTGCTGGAAGAACTGGAAGAGATCCCCGAAATCGGCACCCGGGTGCGTATCGGCCATTACGATATCGACATTCTCGACGTACAGGGCAACATGATCAAACAGGTGCGAGTCACGCCGATCACCTCGCTGCAGTCCAGCGTCGGCCATCACTGACCGCCGGCCAGAACGTAAAAAAGACGCGAAATCGCGTCTTTTTTGTTTCTGCGGGAAACGTACGGTCAGATATGCAGCTCCTGCAGCTTCTCTTTCGGCAGCGCCAGCTCGTCGTTGTGGTTCACCACCACGCCGTTATCCAGAATGTGCTTGGCGATTTCCTGCGCTTCTTCCAGCGAGTGCATGTGGTAGGTACCACACTGGTACTCGTTCAGCTCAGGGATCTTGCGCTGGTCGGTCACTTTCAGCACGTCGGCCATCGCCGCTTTCCAGGCATCGGCAACGCGCTGCTCTTCCGGCACGCCGATCAGGCTCATGTAGAAACCGGTGCGGCAGCCCATTGGGGAGATGTCGATAATCTCCACGCCCTGGCCGTTCAGGTGGTCGCGCATAAAGCCGGCGAACAGGTGTTCCAGCGTGTGAATGCCGCGTTCGGGCATCACTTCCAGGTTCGGGCGGCAAAAGCGCAGATCAAACACCGTGATGGTATCGCCATGAGGCGTTTTCATGGTTTTTGCAACGCGGACAGCCGGAGCTGCCATACGGGTATGATCGACGGTAAAGCTATCCAGCAATGGCATTTCGCTACCTCCTCGTAAAAGAGCATTTATTTCGAAACTTTTTTTCCTAACCGGGAAACCTTTTCCAACCCTGCGAGTCTGAGTATGTGAAAGACGCGCATTTGTTATCATCATCCCTGTCATCAGAGATGCATATTTGGCCACATTGATGTGGCCTTTTTCTTTTTCAGCTTCCGCCGTTTTGCTTCAGGAACGCTTCAAAGCTTAGCGTATCATTGGCTTCTATGTCGCGTTGGCGCTGCCACGAGGCTTCCCGCTCTTTATCCAGCTCGGCCTCATTCAGGATTTCCAACGGTTCTTCCAGCAACGTCTGGCGATACTGCTCCGCCAGCTGCAGACCGACGCGCCCAGTGCCTTCCGCCTTCATCGCCTTCAGAATGCGCGCGGAGAAGGTCAGCTCAGGATCGTCAAATGCGGCGACCAGCTCATCGCACACCTGCTGGTATTGACGGTTGCCGGCTTCGCCGTCCAACACTTCCGCGACCCGACGCAGATCGGCGAACAGCGCCTTGCCCACGTTTTCCAGCGGTTCATGGCTGGCGCCACAGCCGATGCCGATGGTCTGGCCCGGCTTGCGCCCTTCCAGAATCACCCGGTTCCAGTTCTTGCGCGTGCACAGCAGTTCATCGCTGCTCATCTCCGGCGCATCGGCCAGCGCGCACCACACCAGGAACAGATCCAGGAAACGCGCCTGCACCGCATCCACGCCGATCGGCGAGAACGGGTTGATATCCAGCGAACGCACTTCGATATATTCGATACCGCCGCGCAGCAGCGCGTCTGACGGCGTCTCGCCGCTTTTGGTCACGCGCTTCGGCCGGATCGGCGCATACAGCTCGTTTTCGATTTGCAGCACGTTACTGTTCAACTGCAGGTAGCGGTCACCCTCTTTCACGCCCAGCTTGGCGAACTCTTCGGAAGGCGTAACGATCGCCCGCTTCAGACCGGCCACATAGCTGTGCAGATCGTTGAAGGTGATGCCCAGATTACTCTGCGACTTGTTGGTGTAACCCAGGTCGCTCAGACGCAGCGAGGTGGCGTACGGCAGATAGCACATCCCCTGCTCGGTGCGTTCGAACGGCAGAGTGGTCTCGCGACCTTTGAGGAACGAAGAACAAATGGCCGGCGATGCGCCGAACAGATACGGGATCACCCAACCGAAACGGTAATAGTTGCGGATCAGGCGGAAATACCCCGCCGAGATCTGCTCTTTACCGCTTTCTGCGTCCTGCACGCCAGCCCAGGCCTGCCAAAACTCCAGCGGCAGCGAGAAGTTGTAGTGCACGCCGGAAATGGTCTGCATCAACGCGCCATAGCGATTCTTCAACCCTTCGCGGTACAGCGTCTTCATGCGGCCGATGTTCGACGAACCGAACTGCGCCAGCTCAATATCCTGCTCGGCTTCGATAAAGCACGGCATGCTGAGCGGCCACATGCGCTCATCGCCAATATTGCGCGCCACGTAGCGATGAATATCGCGCAGGAACGTCAGCAGGTGATCGATATTGTCATCAACCGGCGTAATGAACTCTAACAGCGCCTCGGCGAAATCCGTGGTGATCCAGTGGTGCGTCAATGCCGCCCCCAGCTTTTCCGGATGCCCGGTAGTCGCCAAGGTGCCGTTCGGCGTGACTCGCAGCGTTTCACGCTCGATGCCGCGACGAATGCCTTTTAATGCCTGAGGATGGGCTTCCAACCAAGAAAGCGCCTGTGATACGTCCGGGATCAAATTGACCTCCCGCTTCTAAAAACAATAACTCGTAAGCATACTGAATCCGCACCCGAGAGAATATTGAGTTATATTCACTTGGTTACTGCCACCAGGCGATGCCCTGTACCGTTATCATAGTCAAAACGATGTAACGCAGCGCCTTTCCGATACACAGAAACAGCGCGACAGAGCCCCAGGGCATGCGCAGCCAACCTGCCAACACGCACAACAAATCGCCCACCACCGGCACCCAACTGAGCAACAGCGCAGCCGGGCCGAAGCGTTGCAGCCACCCGAGCGCCGTTGCCAGCCCCCGCTGTGGTTTCAACGCCGGTAACAGGCGCCCGATAATGACATTGGTCAAGCCGCCCAGCGTGTTGCCCAGGGTCGCGGCCAGCACCAGCAATTCCGGCGAGACGCGACTCTGGGTCAGCAAGGCGACCAGAACGATTTCTGAATTTCCCGGCAGCAGCGTCGCACTGAGGAAGCTACTGCCAAATAACGATATTACGGCTAGCGTACTACTCACAGCGTGCGGACGTCTACCACAGCCATACCGGCACTTTTCGCCGCCTGAATGCCAAATTCGGCATCTTCAAACACCACGCATTTTTCCGGCGGCACGCCGATCAGTTCAGCACAGCGTAAGAAGGTATCCGGCTCCGGTTTATGGCGCTGTACGTCGTCCGCGCCGACGATCGCGTCGAAGCAGTCGAACAGGCCGAGATGACGCAGCAGCATTTCCGCCATGCGGTGCTCGCTGCCGGTACCGACCGCCATCGGACGGCGACCGTGATAGGACTTCACCACCTCGATCAGCGGCAACGGGCGCACGCTATCCAGCAGCATCGCTTCCACCGCGCGGGTTTTCTCCGCCGCCAGGTGATGGGGATCGAGGTCGGCCTGATGGCTGGCGATAATCGCCTGAGCGATGCGCCAGGTCGGCGAACCGCTCAGCGCCACCATGGCCGTTTCATCAAACGTCATGCCATAACGGGACAACACTTCATGCCACGCTTTACGGTGCGTTGGCTCGGTGTCCAGAATCGTGCCGTCCATGTCGAAAATAAGACCCTGATAGCGGTCGTACATCGTTACTCCATGATCGTTGAGGAAAGAAAACTACTTTAGCGTAAAGCCGATGGGTTGTCGCTGACTGCGTCATAGCGGAATGTGCTGTGCCTAATCGTGCACAAAGGGGAAAGGGGGGGAGATAGATAAAGGCTGAAAAGCGAAAAACCCGCCGAGGCGGGTTTCTCTTAGATGGTGCATCCAGGAGGATTCGAACCTCCGACCGCTCGGTTCGTAGCCGAGTACTCTATCCAGCTGAGCTATGGATGCATGTCTATTTTTTTACTGCTTGCCTGCTTCGCTAACGAAACACGACAGAAAGAATGGTGCATCCAGGAGGATTCGAACCTCCGACCGCTCGGTTCGTAGCCGAGTACTCTATCCAGCTGAGCTATGGATGCACAGGAATTCTTTTTTGATACCGTATGGTACGTTGTTACTACCCCACCATACTGCAAAATATGGTGCATCCAGGAGGATTACTCGGCGCTAGCGCCTCGCCCTACGGGCCATTGCTTAAGCAATGTTATCCTCCTTCGAGCACTTTCTTGCTCGTCACCTGTCTGAAACTCTCGCTTCGCGACACATGAGGAAAATATGGTGCATCCAGGAGGATTCGAACCTCCGACCGCTCGGTTCGTAGCCGAGTACTCTATCCAGCTGAGCTATGGATGCAAATGGCGGTGAGGCGGGGATTCGAACCCCGGATGCAGCTTTTGACCGCATACTCCCTTAGCAGGGGAGCGCCTTCAGCCTCTCGGCCACCTCACCATACGCTTCTTTCGAATTGTGCCTAACTTGCTTTGGAGAAGCTCATCGGCACTGCGTGGCGCACATATTACTTTCTCCGACTTTTAAGTCAAACAATTTTTCCCAACTCATGCGCGTTTGCACAATTCACACCCAACATGGGCGATTTCACGGCAAAAAGGGCGTTTTATCAACAGGCAACCGCAGCGTCTGTGGCAACAAAGCAGGAAACTCACCGGGAAAATAATCACGAAAAAGAGAGGGGGGAACGAAAGAAGTGGGTAAAACGATGCAGTAGCGTCTCGTCTGGCAACGAGACGCTGCTTCGGAATCAGTAAGTCGTCTGCTGAGACTTCTCTGCCTGAATGCGCTGATAGATTTCTTCACGGTGAACCGAAACCTCTTTGGGGGCATTCACACCAATACGCACCTGGTTGCCTTTTACCCCTAGCACAGTGACCGTAACCTCATCGCCAATCATGAGGGTTTCACCAACTCGACGAGTCAGAATTAACATTCTTTGCTCCTTGAAAGATTAAAAGAGTCGGGTCTCTCAGTTTCCCCGTCATTATCCATCATATGTGGTGAAAACGTAAGCCGCGCAATCCACAATAAGTGTAAGCAGACTTGGTCCCACCTCAGATAATGGTAAGTTTAGCCGACCTGAAAAACTTTGTTCCCGCAATTGTAACTAAATTGTGTTAGCACAGTATGAAAACGCCATAATCAACAAAGTATTATGGCGTTTGTGCGTGCTATTTATTTATGTTCACAGCTTCGAGGCCACCCAGGCTTCTACGCTGTTTAACGCCGCTGGCAGGGCGTTGATATCCGTCCCCCCCGCCATCGCCATATCAGGGCGACCACCGCCCTTGCCGCCGACCTGCTGCGCCACGTTGCCGATCAACTCGCCGGCTTTCACGCGGTCAGTCAGATCCTTGGTCACGCCCGCGACCAGGCTGACTTTGTCATCAGCCGTCGTCGCCAACACGATAATGGCCGAACCCAATTGATTTTTCAGGTCATCCACCATAGTGCGCAGCATTTTGGCTTCGACATTGTCCAACTGGCTGACCAACAGCTTCACGCCGTTAACCACTTTCGCCTGACTGGACAGCGACGCGCTTTCCTGCGCCGCCTGCTGATCTTTCAGTTGCTGCAGTTCTTTTTCCAGCACGCGGGTGCGATCGAGCACCGAGCGCACTTTATCGGTCAGGTTGTTGCTATCGCCCTTCACCAACTGCGCAACGTCTTGCAACAAATCGCTTTGCTGATGCAGCGTAGCGATAGCGCCAGCGCCGGTTACCGCTTCAATACGGCGGATGCCCGCCGCGGTGCCAGACTCGCTCAGAATGCGGAACAGGCCGATATCGCCGGTGCGGCTGGCGTGGGTGCCGCCGCACAGCTCGGTGGAGAAGTCGCCCATGGTCAGCACGCGAACGTTGTCGTCGTACTTCTCACCGAACAGCGCCATCGCACCCTTCTCTTTGGCATCTTCCAACGCCATCAGCTCGGTCTGCACCGGCAGGTTACGACGCACCTGCTGGTTAACCAGATCTTCCACCGCGCGAATTTGTTCCGGCTTCATCGCTTCGAAATGCGAGAAGTCGAAGCGCAGGTATTTGTCGTTAACCAGAGAGCCTTTCTGCGCAACGTGCTCGCCCAACGTTTGGCGCAGCGCAGCGTGCAGCAGGTGGGTCGCGGAGTGGTTCAGGCGGATGCTGTTGCGGCGTTCAGTGTCGATCTGCGCGTCTACGCGATCGTTCAGCTTCAGCGAACCTTGCGCCAGCTTGCCTTGATGGCCGATAGCCTGACCGTATTTCTGGGTGTCGTTGACCACAAACTCGGCGCCTGCGGCTTTCAGCACGCCTTTATCGCCGACCTGGCCGCCGGATTCACCGTAGAACGGCGTCTCGTCCAGCACCACCACCGCCTCTTCGCCAGCGTTGATCTGATCGACCGGCTGGCCGTCGCGGAACAGCGCAATGACCATCGCCTGCTGCTCGTCGTGATCGTAGCCGCTGAACTGGCTGCTGCCGTCCACACGGATCAGGCTGTTGTAGTCGGCGCCGAAGCCGCTGGATTCGCGCGCGCGGCGGCGCTGTGCTTCCATCGCCTCTTCAAAGCCCGCTTCGTCGACTTTCAGACCGCGCTCGCGGCAGACGTCAGCGGTCAGGTCCACCGGGAAGCCGTAGGTATCGTACAGACGGAAAGCGGTTTCGCCGTCCAGGGTATCGCCCTGCAGCTTGGCCAGCTCTTCATCCAGCAGCGCCAGACCACGCTCCAGCGTACGGGCAAACTGCTCTTCTTCGGTTTTCAGCACCTGCTCCACCAGCGACTGCTGGCGTTTCAGTTCATCGGCCGCCGGGCCCATCACTTCGATCAGCGGCGCCACCAGCTTGTAGAAGAAGGTGTCTTTCGCGCCCAGCATGTTGCCATGGCGGATCGCACGACGAATGATGCGACGCAGCACGTAGCCGCGGTTTTCGTTAGACGGGATCACGCCGTCAGACACCAGGAAGGCGCAGGAACGGATGTGGTCGGCGATAACGCGCAGAGATTTATTGTCCAGATCGGTCGCACCGGTCACTTTCGCCACGGCGGCAATCAGGGTGCGGAACAGGTCGATCTCATAGTTGGAGTTCACATGCTGCAACACCGCCGCGATGCGTTCCAGGCCCATACCGGTATCCACCGAAGGTTTCGGCAGCGGCAACATGGTGCCGTCGGACTGACGGTTGAACTGCATGAAAACGATGTTCCAGATCTCGATGTAGCGATCGCCGTCTTCTTCCGGGCTGCCCGGAGGACCACCCCAAATGTGATCGCCGTGATCGTAGAAAATCTCGGTGCACGGGCCGCATGGGCCGGTATCGCCCATCTGCCAGAAGTTATCGGAAGCGAAAGGCGCGCCCTTGTTGTCGCCGATGCGGATAATGCGCTCGGCCGGTACGCCGATTTGCTTCTGCCAGATGTCGAATGCTTCGTCATCGGTTTCATACACGGTGACCCACAGTCGCTCTTTCGGCAGGTTGAACCAGTTTTCACCGGTCAGCAGTTCCCACGCGTAGCTGATCGCATCGTGCTTGAAGTAATCGCCGAAGCTGAAGTTGCCCAGCATTTCAAAGAAGGTGTGGTGACGAGCGGTATACCCGACGTTTTCCAGGTCGTTATGCTTGCCGCCTGCGCGCACGCAGCGCTGCGAGGTAGTGGCGCGGGAATAGGCGCGTTTGTCGAGCCCCAGGAAAACATCCTTAAATTGGTTCATGCCGGCATTGGTAAACAGCAATGTCGGATCATTGTTAGGCACCAGGGAGCTGCTTGCTACAACCTGATGACCCTTACTATGAAAGAAATCGAGAAACGCTTGACGGATCTCAGCGGTGCTCTTGCTCATAATTTTCCTGGAAAGGCTAGAATAACGACACGTGAGCCGGTGGCGCGTCATCCCGACGATGACAACCAGCTCACGAACAAAAAGTGGGGATAAGATAAATTTTCTTCAGAGGGAAGTAAAACCCCGTGTGCGCTCATTGCGCAAAATCACGGTAAATTGACTGAATTTCTTCCTGGAAAAAGCCGCGATAGAGCAGATAACGCTGCACTTTGGCTTTCTCTTTCCAGTCAGTTGGCAACGCATCGCCAAATTTTCGCTGCGCCACCTGTTTCGCCTGTTCACACCAGTCGATGTCGCATTCCGCCAGCGCGTCCTGTACCAGCGCTTTGTCGACGCCCTTTTGCATCAGTTCGCTGCGGATGCGCTGCGCGCCGTAACCTTTGCGGCTGCGGCTGCCAATGTAGCTGTGGGCGAAACGCTTATCGTCCAGCCAATTATGCTGATAACAGTAGGCGACAACCTGCTCGATCAGCGCAGGATCTACCGGCTCTTCAGCCACCGGCGGTGATGCCGGCGCATGTGGTCCCTTGCCGCCAAAACGGGCTTTCGCCACAAACGGCTGCGCCGCAAGTTTGCGGCGCAGTTCAGCTTCACTATGATCGCGTTGCGACAGCAGGCGCATGGCGCGGCTTAGCAAGTCATTCATCATTTGAGCCTGAATTCAGGGGATGCGCGCCACATAAACGGCGGCGCACATCTTCAGCGATTAAAACTGCTCGCTGGTTTCCGCTTCGTCATCTTCGAAGTCGTCACCGGAGGCAGCCACCAGCTCACCGCCGCTGTGCAGCAGCAGGTCGCGCAGTTTCTTATCCAGCTCGGCGGCGATAGCCGGGTTTTCTTTCAGGAAGTTACAGGCGTTCGCCTTGCCCTGACCGATCTTCTCGCCGTTATAGCTGTACCAGGCGCCGGCTTTTTCGATCATCTTGTGCTTCACGCCCAGATCGACCAGCTCACCACGGCTGTTGATGCCTTCGCCGTACATGATTTGGAATTCAGCCTGTTTGAACGGCGCAGCGATTTTGTTCTTCACCACTTTCACGCGGGTTTCGCTGCCCACCACTTCGTCGCCCTCTTTGATGGCGCCGATACGACGGATATCCAGGCGTACCGAAGCGTAGAACTTCAGGGCGTTACCACCGGTGGTGGTTTCCGGGTTGCCGAACATCACACCGATCTTCATACGGATCTGGTTGATGAAGATCAGCAGGGTATTGGCGTTTTTCAGGTTGCCGGCCAGCTTACGCATCGCCTGGCTCATCATGCGCGCCGCCAGACCCATGTGCGAATCGCCGATTTCACCCTCGATTTCCGCCTTCGGCGTCAGCGCCGCCACGGAGTCGACGATGATGACGTCAACCGCGCCGGAGCGGGTCAGCGCATCACAGATTTCCAGCGCCTGCTCGCCGGTGTCCGGCTGGGAGCACAGCAGGTTGTCGATATCAACGCCCAGCTTTTTCGCATAGATAGGATCCAGCGCATGCTCAGCATCAATGAACGCACAGGTTTTTCCTTCGCGCTGCGCAGCGGCGATCACCTGCAGCGTCAGGGTAGTTTTACCGGACGATTCCGGGCCGTAGATTTCGACGATGCGGCCCATCGGCAGGCCGCCAGCGCCCAGAGCGATATCGAGTGACAGTGAGCCGGTGGAGATCGTTTCCACGTCCATGGAGCGGTCTTCACCCAGGCGCATGATGGAGCCTTTGCCGAACTGTTTCTCAATCTGGCCCAGTGCCGCAGCTAACGCCTTTTGCTTGTTCTCATCAATAGCCATTTTTGCTCCTTCGTTTCGCAATGCCGGTGTTACCCCACACTGCCACTGAATGTATGTTGTGCAGGAAATGTCACTAATTATACTGTATGGTCATACAGTATCAAGCCTAATTTACAAAAATTCGTCGATGGCGGTTTGCAGCGCGAAAATCGTCGCCTGCAGCCGCACCGCATCGCGGTCGCCCTCGAATTGCATCATGCGCGACAGCCCCCGGCCATCGCTGCCGGCGAAGCCGAACCACACGGTACCGACCGGCTTTTCCGCGCTGCCGCCGTCCGGGCCGGCGATGCCGCTCACCGACAGCGCCAGATCGGCCTGCGCCGCCCGCAGCGCCCCTATCGCCATCTCACGCACCACCTCTTCGCTGACCGCGCCGTGCGCCGCCAACGTGGCTTCGCTCACCCCTAACAGGTCATGCTTCGCCGCATTGCTGTAGGTGACGAAACCGCGATCGAAATAGGCGGAGCTGCCGGCGATATCGGTAATGGCCTTGGCAATACCGCCGCCGGTGCAGGATTCTGCGCAGGTGATCCAGCGGCCCTGTGCCTTCAGTTTTTCCCCCACCAGCACGCTGAGCCGACGCAGTTGGTTTTCACTCATAACCTCTCCCTCGCGAATTCAGGTATATGCGCCCGATAGTAGCATTTATCAAGGCGATGCGGCGGCCGACGCGTGGAAATGCGCAGCGCCTCGCAGGAGGTGCGGTTTTAAGCGCCCAGCCAAGCTGCTAGTATCAAAAGAAGCGCCCCAGCGAGCGGCGGCGCACCAGCACAAGGAACATCACGGAGGCGGCACGCTGCGGCGGCGGCCTCAGGGCGCACCAGAAGAGATTAGGATGATAGCGTGAAAAAAACGTTGGGCGTATTCTTGCCGTTGTACACCACCACCCTGCTGCTGCTGTTGGGCTCGGGCCTGCTCACCACCTACGTCTCGCTGCGGCTGGCCTCCATCCACGTCAGCAGCGCGCTGATCGGCGCCATCATCGCCGCCAACTACATCGGGTTGGTGATCGGTGGCAAGGTCGGCCACTTTCTCATCGCCCGCGTCGGGCATATCCGCGCCTACGTGGCCTGCGCCGGCATCATTACCGCTGCGGTGCTGGGGCACGGCCTAACGGAGTTCATTCCCGCCTGGGTCGCCCTGCGCCTGGTGATCGGGCTGTGCATGATGTGTCAGTACATGGTGCTGGAAAGCTGGCTGAACGACCAGGCGGAATCCAGCCAGCGCGGCATGGTGTTCGGCTTCTATATGGCGGCGACCTATCTCGGCATGTCGCTGGGCCAGATCGTGCTGATGCTGCAAAGCAACCTGGGCATCACCACGCTGCTGGTGATCGCGCTGTGCTTCGCGCTCTGTCTGGTGCCCATCGCCCTCACCACCCGCACCAATGCGCGCCACATGTCGCCGGCGCCGATGGAGCTGCGCTACTTTGTCGGCGCCATTCCCAAGGTGCTGGCCACCACGTTGGTGATCGGCATGGTGGTGGGCTCGTTTTACGGGCTGGCGCCGGTCTATGCCAGCCTGCAGTCCTTAACCACTCAACAAACCGGCCTGTTCATGGCACTGGCCATCTTCGCCGGACTGGTGGCGCAGTTCCCACTCAGCTGGCTGTCAGATCGCTATAGCCGCCCGTTGCTGATGCGACTCAACGCTATTTTGCTGATCGTGGCGGCGCTGCCGCTGGCGCTGCTGCCGCACATCGATTTCCCGCTGCTGCTGGCGGTGGGATTCGTCGTCAGCATGCTGCAGTTTACGCTCTACCCGTTGGTAGTGGCGCTGGCCAACGATCTGATTGAGCCGGAGCGCCGCGTCTCACTGGCCGCCTGTCTGCTGATGGCGTTCGGCGTCGGCGCCAGCATCGGGCCCTTGGCGGTCGGCGCGCTGATCGAGCCGCTTGGCGGTAATATCCTGTACGCCTTCTTCGCCCTGTGCGGCGTGCTGCTGGCGGCCCTCAGCCGCACGGCGAAAGCGGAGGAACCTCAGCTGGCGCAGGACGCACCGGTGCCGCACATTGCGCTGCCGGACAGCCTCGCCAGTTCGCCGCTGTCGCCGGCGCTCAATCCGACCTTCGATGAGCAGATCATTCACGACACCATGCCGCCGCCGGAAGCGGCGCCCGATGTCGACGAGCCGCAGCCCGAGGAACAGGAGATGGAGCCCCTGCCTCAGGGGGCCGATCCGCAAGAGGATACCGGCCTGAAAAAGGCGCACGCCATGCTGTAAACGGCGGCGCTACAGATCCTGGAAGGAGCCCAGCATAAAACCGCGTTCGGCGATCGCCGCTTTCAGCGTCGGCGCGGTCAACACATCCAGCTCGACGAGGCGCGGATGACAGTATTTGCTCTGCAGGATCGTCGCGTCGAGGAACGCCGGGTGGCACATCATTTCCAATGACTCGGCGCCCTGCTCGTCGGCGCGCGTCAACCGCTGCAGGAACAAGGCTTCGGAAATCATTTCACCGTAGAATCCCGCGTCAAACGCGTCGGTGCTGCAGGGCGTCTGCAACGCAATATCGCACCGTTTCGCCTCTTCGCGATCGAGACGCAGCGGCAGACCCTGTGCCTGCGCAAACGCCTCCACCAGCGGGTAAATCTGCGGCTGCATATGCACATGGTGGTGGCTGTCGATATGCGTCGGCGGCCTGCCGAACAGCGTCACAAACCGCGCGAACTGGCGCTGCAGTTCCTCCTGAACCTCGTCCAGCTGCAGCTCGCCGGCCTCGGCGCGGCACCACAGCCATTTACCCAGTTCGCCATGCTCGTTGACCAGCGAAGGCATGGCGCCCAGCGGCCTGCCATGGGTCAAAACGAAATGCAGCCCGATCGGCAGCCCCGGATATTGCCGGCTGAGCGCCGCCGCGTGCTGGGCGCCGCCGCCGTTCACCATCGCCGTGGTAGAAGAAACCACGCCATGCTGATACGCCTCGATGACGCCGTAGTTTTGCCCCTTGCTCAGGCCGAAGTCATCGGCATTCACGATCAGTAGTTTTTCCATAATGGCTCCCGCGAGATGGATTTTTGGCAAGGGAAGCCCGACCGACCGACGCGGCATTCCCCTTCGCTAAGGTAAAAATCGAATGATTAACCGGCCGGCGGCCTGAAGCTCATCGGCATATCTGCGTTGATACTGATCGGGAGCGGCCCTAAAGAGGGCCGTAGCACTTTTTTCGGTAGTTGCCTGGGGTCACGTCGGTGAGCCGCTTGAAGTTCTTAATGAACAGGCTGACATCGCCATAGCCGGAATCAAAGGCGATATCGGAAACCGAAGAGTTGGTGACCTCCAGCTGCGTCTTGGCGAAATTGATGCGGATCTCATTGATCACCTGCATCGGCGTCTTATGGTAGTAACGCCGCATCGCCCGGGTCAGATACTCCTGAGTCTTCCCCGACAGCGCCACCATGTTCGCCAACGCCCTTTCGCCGAACATCGCCTTGTCATGCATGCCGGCCAGGGTGTTCTTCAGCCACTGCGGGATATCATCGCCGCCGTCGTTTTCTTCCTTATAGTGACGAATGCGGCTGATCACATAAAAGGTCAGCGTTTCGAGAAATTCGGCGAAATCATCCTCGCGAAACTGCGGCGAACTCACCACCGATTCGATATAGGCCAAAAACTCGCTCCTCAGGCTGTAGGCCTGCGAGGCGACGAAACAGCGCGGCAGCTGCTGCAAATAGTGCTCTTCAAAGAACGCTTTGCTGACCGCCACGTTGAAGATTTTCGTCGCGCCGAACTCGTAAAAGCTCTGGTGGTAGGAGCCGATAGGGATAAAGACGAAATCCCCGCGTTCCAGCAGCACCCGCTTGCCGTTGATCTCCTGATAACATTTGCCGCTCAGCACGATGGTGAATTCGTAATAGTCGTGCTGATGCAGCCCGGTGGCGCTTTCCACCTTGTTGTAGATGAACAGGTGAAAGTCTTTGCAGTTAAAGAAATCCTGCTCGCGAATCAGCTTCACGTCGTTGGCACTCAGCGAAATTCGGTTATCGGACACGGCGCCGGCCTCCCGTTAGTCAAACCCGTTGCGTCTGGCCGCCTCGGCAAACCAGTAGCCGCTTTTTTTGATGGTGCGGCGCTGATCCGCCCGATCCAAGCGCACCAGCCCATAACGATTCTTGTAGGCATTCAGCCAGGACCAGCAGTCGATAAAGGTCCACAGATGATAGCCCTTGCACTGCGAGCCTTCCGCCAGCGCGCGGTGCAGCCACTTCAGATGCTCGCGAATAAAGTCGATGCGGTAATCGTCCTCCACCCGCCCATCGGCGCCGATAAACGCCTCTTCGCCCTCGACGCCCATGCCGTTTTCGGAAATATAACAAGGCAGATTGCCGTAGTTCTCTTTCAGATCCATCAGGATGTCGTACAGCCCCTTCTCGTAGATCTCCCAGCCGCGGTGCGGATTGATTTTGCGGCCCGGCATTGCATAGTAACTGAACAAATCCTCCGGCGATGCGATCGGCCCCTCGGCACGACGCCCCGCTTTCGCCTGTACCCTGCGCGGCTGGTAGTAATTGACGCCGAGGATATCCACCACGCCGCCTTCGATCAGCGGCGCATCCTGCGGCTCGCAGTAGGGCATCAGCCCATGGCGCTCCAGCAAGTGCAGCAACGCCGCCGGATAACGCCCTTTGGCGACCGGGTCGAGGAAACTGCGGTTGAGCAACAGATCGGCGTCGTGTGCGGCCTGCCGATCCTCCGGCGCGTCGGAGCGCGGATAGGTCGGGCTCAGATTCAGAATGATGCCGATGCTCCCCGGCAGCCCGCGCGCTCTGAAACGCTGCACCGCCATGGCGTGCGCCAGTACGCTGTGATACGCCACGGTGATCGCCCGTTTGAAATCCACCACGCAAGGGTAATGCAGGTCATTCAGGTAACCGGCCTCCACCGGCACGATCGGCTCGTTGAAGGTGAACCAGTGGGTGATCCGATCGCCAAACAGACCGAAGCAGATGTCGGCATAACGCGCATAGGCTTCGACCACCGCCCGATTTTCCCAGCCGCCGCGCTGCTGCATGCACAGCGGCATATCGAAGTGATAGAGATTGATAAACGGGGTGATGCCCTGCGCCAGCAGCTCGTCGATCATCGCGTTATAGAAGGCCACCGCCTGCGGGTTCACCTCGCCGTCGCCGTCCGGGATCAGCCGCGACCACGAAATCGAGGTTCTGAAGGTATTGTGGCCCAGCGTTTTGAGCAGCCCGATATCGGTACGGAAATGGTCGTAAAAGGTCGAGGCCTCGGCCGGCCCCACCCGATCGTGAAAGCGCTCGGGCGCAATCTCGTACCAATAATCGAAGATATTGCGGCTCTTGCCGTCCCGCGCTGCCGCACCTTCAGACTGCGGCGCGGAGGTGGCGCTGCCCCACCAGAACCCGTCGGCAAATTGATATTCCATACTCGTGTCCCTCGCGGGGCGGCCGCGCCGCCCCGTTCCACAGTTAGAATTTCAGCGCCTTGGCGATGTCTTCTTCGCTTTCCGTCGCCGCGTCGATCTGGCTCTGCGCCTTGTTGGAGATCGCCACGAACGGCAGATAAATCACGGTGGCGACCGCCAGGTTGAACAGGCTCAGCAACATGGCCATGATGCTGCCGTTGGTGTTGAAGAATGCCCCCAGGCCGACCGGCATGGTCCAGGGCGCAATGTTGGTGATCGGCGGGATCAGCCCGGAGTAATAAGCCAGCGAGGTGATAATGGTCAGTACCGGCTGCACCAGGATGAACGGAATGAACATCACCGGGTTCATGATCACCGGCAGGCCGAACAGAATCGGTTCGTTGATCTGGAAGATGCCGGACGGCGTCGCCAGCTTGGCGACCTGGCGGTAATCTTCGCGGCGCGAGGCGATGAAGATGGCGATAATCAGACCCAGCGTCGAGCCGGTGCCGCCAAGGTAGATGTAGGAGTCGACGAACGGTTTCGCCCACATATGGAACTCTTTGCCGGCGGCCACCGCCGCTTCGACCGAACCGTATTTGTTGTACAGCTCCACGTTTTCCAGCGCGAACGGCGTCATGATGCCGCTGTCCAGCGCCGCCAGCGCCATGGAGCCGTGCACCCCGAAGAACCACAGCAGCGAGGAGAACAGCACGTAAACCCAGCCCACCACGCTGCCCATCTTGGCCAGCGGCGCCGAAATGCCGTCCATGATGATCTGGTGGAAGTTGGTGCCCCAGTGCGCCAGCGCGAACGCCACCAGCCCCATGATGGAGAGGATGATAAAGCCGGGGATCAGCGCTGAGAAGGAGCGCGACACCGAAGCCGGCACGCTGTCAGGCAGGCTGATCACCCAGTTGCGCCGCACGATGAAAGCAAACATCTCAGCCACCGCCAGCCCGATCACCATACCGGAAATGATGTTGGCGCCGCCCAGCCAATTGGCGCCCACCGCATAGGCCTCGCCGACGTTGAACGGCGTGACGGTCATGAAGGCCGCCACCGCCAGCAGCGCCGAGGCTAGTGGATCGACCTTGCGCTCTTCGGCCAACGCCATGCTGATAAAGAACGGCGTCATCAGGGACATGATCCCTAGCGTACCGTTATAAACG
The DNA here is from genome assembly GCF_052168635.1 of Serratia sp. CY47444. NCBI lineage: Bacteria > Pseudomonadati > Pseudomonadota > Gammaproteobacteria > Enterobacterales > Yersiniaceae > Serratia > Serratia sp. CY47444. Next base: position 185,503 of record NZ_JBJNMH010000007.1, on the reverse strand, counting down.
CTGCCACCAATGCTCTTCAGGCTATTCAGCGTCTCGATGGTGGAGGCGTCCAACCTTACACCCAACGAATAGAAAAACGATCCCTCGCCGAAGCTCAGGAACACGTTGTTGATCAACACGAACATCGCCCCGGTCAAGGTCAGCGGCATCAGGCGGATAAAGCCGTTCTTGATGGCGTTGACATGGGGCTGCTTACCGATTTTTACGGCGAAAGGCAGGATAACCTTCTCGAGCGAGGCAATGAGGGTATTCACGGCGGCCTCCTGTTATTGATTGGCTTTCTTGATGGCGGCCACCGCGGCCTTCAGTACGCCCAGCCCATCGACCTTGCCGTACAACAGCGGATCGATGACTTCAACAGGTTTATTGGGCAGCTGTTTCTGCACTTCCGGCAGGGTGTAGGCGATCTGCGGCCCCAGCAGGATCAGATCCGCTTCAACGCCTTTCTCCGCGGCCAGCGCTTCCGGATAGGCGGCGATGATCACCGGCACTTCATATTTTTCGGCCTGCGCCTTCATTTTTGATACCAACAGGGAAGTGGACATACCGGCAGAACAAAACAGATAGATTTTTTTCTTTTCCATACCAAGCACCTCAGATAATCAAAAAAACCCGGTGTTATTTGTATGCCAGATGCAATCACGATTGCTTCACGCACATTCCTTATGAAAATTTCCGTCACGTTGCCCTGGTTACAGACAGTATACGGAGCATGAAAAACGGATCGGTAAGCCAAGAAGAGACAGAACCGTCTCTCATTGACCTGATGGATTGACCCTCTTCACATTTTGCACAAAAAATAGTGTGACCGGGCTCTCAAATAACCGCTAAAAACTCAGAATATTCTTAATAAATAATCAAATGACAATTATAAACAGCAAGTTATGAACTCGCTGAGAATTTAAGAGGTTATTTGCGCCTGAACAAACGGCGAGGGAATAAAAATAGTTCAAGCTTGATTCGGCTGCTGCCATCCGAACGCGACGGCAGCAGGCGAAGAGGATTACATGGGCAGACGCAGCAACTCGATCACCGTGGCCAGCGCCACGGAATGGTTCCTGCGGTTGGGGTAATAGAGGTAAAAACCGGGAAACGGCGCGCACCAGTCGGCCAGCACCCGCCGCAGCCGCCCGCTCGCCAGGTATTCTTCCACCTCCTGCTCGATGGCAAAAGCGATGCCGACGTTCGCCAGCGCCGCCTGCACCATCATCCTGCCGTCATCGAGTATCAACGGGCTGTTAACCGCCACAGAAAATCGCTGCTCCCCCTGCTGAAAAGCCCATTTGTAGCGCTCGCCTGAAGAGGCTTTGCGCCAACCGATGCAACGGTGCTGCAGTAAATCCCGCGGATGCGTCGGCTCGCCGTGCCGCTGAAAATAGTCCGGCGTGGCGACGATGGCGAAACGCAGATCCGGTGTCAGGCGCACCGCGCGCATATCGTTATGCAGGTCCTCACCGAGCCGGATGCCGGCGTCAAAACCTTGCTCGACGATATTGGCGAACCCCTCGTCCGCCACCACTTCCAGCGTAATGCCGGGGTATTCGCTGGCCAACCGCCCCAGATGCGGCACGATGGCGAGATCGATCGCCGAACGCGGCGCGTTGATGCGCACCAGGCCGCGCGGCCCTTCGCGAAACGCATTCAGGCTCTCGAGCGCGGCGTCGATGTCGGTAAAAGCCGGCACCAGCTGCGCCAGCAGATGCTCTCCGGCCTCCGTCGGCGAGACGTTGCGGGTGGTGCGGTTCAGCAGGCGAATGCCCACCTGCGCCTCCAGTTCGCGCAGGGTGTGGGTCAGCGTCGGCGGCGTCACGCCCAATCGGGCGGCGGCGCGGCGGAAGCTGCGTTCACTGGCGATAGCCACGAAGGCCGCCAGGCCGGACAGTTCGGGTTTCTTCATGCTATTGATATAAATTATCTAATAGTGAGATGAGTTTTTAGCGGATAGTTATCCGTCATCTAACAACATAGCATTGCGATCGAACCCATTACCAGGTATCGATGCGATGATTAATGCTACAGCTCCAACCCATGAAACGCCGCGCCGTCTGGCAGACAAAGTCGTACTGGTGAGCGGCGGCGGTACCGGTATCGGCCGCGCTGCGGCGCTGGCCTATGCCCGCGAGGGCGCCAAAGTCGCACTGGTCGGCCGGCGCGCGGCGGAGATCGAAGCCACGGCGCGCGATATCGCGCTGGCCGGCGGTGACGCCCTGCCCATCGTGGCCGACGTCTCCCTGGAAGACGATATCCGTAGGCTGCTCGCCGCAGTGACCGCCCACTACGGCCGGCTCGACGTCGCTTTCAACAACGCCGGCATCATCGGCAACTTCGCCCCCATCACCGAACAGAGCAGCGAGGATTTTGACCGCGTGATCGCCATTAACCTCAGAGGCGTCTGGCTGGCGATGAAATACGAGATTGAAACCTTCCTAGCTCAGCACTCGGGCGGCGTGATCATCAACACCTCCTCCTGGCTGACCCACGGCGCGCTGGCCGGCTCATCCAGCTACTCCGCCAGCAAAGGGGCGCTCGATGCGATGATCCGCGCGGTGGCGCTCGAATACAGCGGCCAGGGCATCCGCGTCAACAACATCAACCCCGGCATCATCGACACGCCGATGGCGCGCGGCAGCGTGGCCGACAGCGCGGCGTTCGCGCCCTTTATAGCCCATACGCCCGCCGGCCGCCTGGGCGAATCGGAAGACATCGGCGATGTGGCGCTGTGGTTGGCGACGGACGAGGCCCGCTTCATCACCGGCCAAAGCCTGCTGGTGGACGGCGGTTACACCATCGCCGGCATGCGCTGAGGAGACGATGCCATGAACTACGTTCGGCTTGGCGACAGCGGCCTGAAAGTGTCTCGTCTCTGCCTGGGCTGCATGACCTATGGCGATCCGGCCTGGCGCCCCTGGGTGCTGAAGGAAGATGAAGCGCGCCCCTTTATCCGCGAAACGCTGGAAGCGGGCATCAATTTTTTCGATACCGCCAACATTTACTCCGGCGGAGAAAGCGAGCGCATTCTCGGCCGCGCCCTGAAGGCGTTCGCCCGCCGCGAAGACGTGGTGATCGCCACCAAGGCCTACTTTCCGATGGACGCGCAGCCGAACAGCCGAGGGCTGTCGCGCAAGCACCTGCTGCAGAGCGTCGACGCCTCTTTGCAGCGGCTGGGGACGGATTACCTCGATCTGTTTGTGCTGCACCGCTTCGACACCGAAACGCCGATCGAAGAAACCGCCGACACCCTCGATGGCCTGGTGCGGGCGGGCAAGATCCGCTATCTCGGTGCCTCCTCGCTGCACGCCTGGCGCCTGATGAAAATGCTGGCCTTTCAACGTCAGCACCGCCTGGCGCCGTTTATTTCGCTGCAGAGCCAATACAACCTGGTGACGCGTGAAGATGAAGAGGAGCTGATCCCGCTGTGTCTGGAGGAGGGGCTCAGCCTGACGCCCTGGTCGCCGCTGGCCCGCGGCGTGCTGGCCGGCTCCGGCAACGCCGGCACGCTGCGCGCCGCCACCGACGAACAGGCGCCCCGTTGGTACGGCGGCAGAAACGAAGTGGAACGCACCGTCGCGGCGGTCGCGGAGGTGGCGGCCACACGCGGCGTTCCACCGGCGCAGATCGCGCTGGCCTGGCTGCTGGCCAAACCCGGCGTGGCGTCGCCGCTGGTGGGCATGTCCAAGCCGCACCATCTGCAGGATGCGCTGGCAGCGCTCACCCTCAGGCTATCGCCGGAAGACCTCGCCGCGCTGGAGGCGCCAATGGCACAGGCTGCCCGCCCCGATCGCTGGTAGCCCCTTTTCCGTCATTCCAGGAGAGAAGACATGTCATATGCGCTTACCGCGCGAGCAGCGTTGTTCACCCTCGCCGCCGCACTCCCCCTGACCACTCCGGCGCAGGCCGCCGCCAATACCCACTGCGCCGAAAGCAGCATGACGCTGCCGCCCGGCGCGCTTTACCCCAACGGCATCGCCCGCGCGGCGGACGGCACGCTGTATGTCGGCCTGATCACCAGCGGCAACGTGCTGCGCAAGCGGCCGGGTAAAGCGTGGGAAACCTTTTTCCCTGGCGCTGACACGGTGTTCGCCTCAAACGCGCTGCGGCTGGACGAACGGCGCGGGTTGCTGTGGGGCAATTCGCCGGACTTCCTTTCCGGCGGCAAAACGCGGGCCAACCGCATCTATGCGCTGAACGTCGCGGATGGCACCCTCAACCGCAGCCTGGCACTGCCGACGGGGGAAATGGGCAACGATATCGTGCTCGGCGCAGACGGCACGGTGTACGTAACGGAAACCCGCGGCGGCGGCATCCTGCGCCTGCGGCCGGGCGAAGCGGCATTCAGTACGCTGTTTCAGGATGCGCGATTGGCGGCCCCCAGCGGGCTGGGCGCCGCCGGGATCGTGCTGCTCGACGATCGGCTGATGGCTGTCGCCAATTTCGGCACCGGTAAGCTTTATACCCTCAGCTATAACGATCCGCAGCCGCAGCTGACGGAAATGCAGCTGCCGCGCCTGATTGAAAACCCGGACGGAATGGGATTGGCTCCGGGCGGCGCGCTGATCGTGCTGGAAAACGGGATCCAGAGCGGCCAAGGGCGGATCCTGCGGATCCCGTCACCCAAGGCGGCAGGGATGCACCAACTTGAGGTCTTGCGCGAAGGCATGGAGTCGCCGGTTAACCTGACTATCACCCCACAAGGCTGCGCCTTCGTCAGCGAGTCGCGCATCCGCCACCGTCTGCTGCCCGGCCATGAAACCGAAGTGCCCGACAGTTTCCGCCTCTATCAACTGCCCCTGCCTCTCACCGCCGCGCAATAAAGTCGCCCCCCCACTGCGGGCGGCGACTTGCGTTGTATCGTTAACATCCAATAAATTGAAACTATTTACTTCGATGCCATTAATCAGACTTATGATTAATCCTAACTTAATAACCTGATTTTAATTAAATTGTTCCGCCGCGTATCGCTGATTATACTTGCCTTATCTCCCGCCTAATTTATCGAGCGTAAGCATGAGCCGATACCATGTTTCCAGCAGCGAAGGCCAATATGAGAAAGAATCCGGCGAGCAAGTTCTAGCCAACAAGCTGGGTATTGCCGATAGCAATGAACTCGACGATGCCGAATTGGTATTGCTGGAACAGCTCTACCATTCCATTTTCGAACAGCATTTTCCATTAGGGAAAATCACCGTCGAGATGATCAAGGGCTGGCATCGCCGCTGGTTAGGCAATATCTATGCATGGGCTGGTCAAGCAAGAACTGTCAATATCAGCAAAGGGGGCTTTATGTTTGCCCCTTCGACGCGATTGCCCAAACTACTGGACGATTTCGAGGTGGAATACCTGGCCCGTTACACACCTTGCTCAGCCATGAGCGAAGAACAGCTGATAGAAGCGATTGCGATAATCCATGTTGAACTGATACTCATACACCCTTTCAGAGAAGGGAATGGCCGTTTGTCACGGCTGTTGGCCGATGTGATGGCGGTTCAGGGCGGGCATAAACCGTTGGATTATCAAAGCTGGGAGCAAAACAGAGCCCAGTATATCTCAGCGATTCACTCAGGTATGAACATGAACTACGAACCAATGAAACACTGGGTCAGTCAAGCACTAAGAAGATATTAGGCAAGGCGCAAATGAGCAAATTTTTTACGCGCTTCTTCTAAAGAAGCTTCAACTCTGGCTGAGGGTTGACCTGTTTCAACCGCCGTTGATGTCGCCACGGAACGCGCAATGTCCGTACGGGACGGCTTGGCATAACCCACCTGCACTTTTTTGCTGTTACTCATGACAACCTCTGTTCGCAAATTTGTTGAAGACATTATATCAAGGAATGTAAAGGACTTCATTCCCTTGCCTCTCACTCCCGAGCCATAGCCTCACCACCACTCCGTGCGGCGACACTTGCGTTGTTGCCCGCAGGCGAACGACAATCTCGCTGCGTTACAAACCGGCCTTGCGCAGCGCTTCCCATTTTTACCTGTGACAGCCGATTGCCCGCTGGGCTAGTATAAGCGTCTGTGCAAACCTTGGGTTTGAGCGCGCCGTTTGGCGTTTTGATGATTTGATTTGCGCCGCCCGGCAAGCGCTAAAAGGGGCGGCGTCTGCTGAAACAATGTGATAGCGAATGACGACAATGAAAATCACAGTTCCCTTTACATTCAATGGATTGGAAAAATAATCGCATGAATAGCACCGATAAACTCGATTCGCACACGCCGATGATGCAGCAGTACCTGCGCCTCAAGGCCCAGCATCCTGAAATCCTGCTGTTCTACCGCATGGGCGACTTCTACGAGCTGTTTTACGACGACGCCAAGCGCGCTTCCCAACTGCTGGATATCTCGCTGACCAAACGCGGCGCCTCGGCGGGTGAACCGATCCCGATGGCCGGCGTGCCGCACCACGCGGTAGAGAACTACCTGGCCAAGCTGGTGCAGCTTGGCGAGTCCGTCGCCATCTGTGAGCAGATCGGCGATCCGGCCACCAGCAAAGGGCCGGTCGAGCGCAAAGTGGTGCGTATCGTCACCCCCGGCACCATCACCGACGAAGCGCTGCTGCAAGAACGCCAGGACAACCTGCTGGCGGCGATCTGGCAGGATGCGCGCGGCTTCGGTTATGCCACGCTGGACGTCAGCTCCGGCCGCTTCCGCGTCGCCGAGCCGCAAGATCTGGAAACCATGGCCGCCGAGCTGCAGCGCACCAATCCGGCCGAGCTGCTCTACCCGGAAACCTTCGAACAAATGGCGCTGATCGAACAGCGCCACGGCCTGCGCCGCCGTCCGCTGTGGGAATTCGAACTGGAGACCGCACGCCAACAGCTCAACCTGCAGTTCGGCACCCGCGATCTGACCGGCTTCGGCGTCGAGCAGGCGCACCAGGCGCTGCGCGCCGCCGGCTGTCTGCTGCAGTACGTCAAAGATACTCAGCGTACTTCGCTGCCGCACATTCGCGGCATCACTATGGAGCGCCAGCAGGACGGCATCATCATGGACGCCGCGACCCGCCGCAACCTGGAGCTGACGCAGAGCCTGTCCGGCGGCAGCGACAACACGCTGGCGGCGATCCTCGATCGCACAGTCACGCCGATGGGCAGCCGCATGCTGAAACGCTGGCTGCACATGCCGACCCGAGACATCAAGGTGCTGACCGCCCGCCAGCAGGCGATCGGCGCATTGCAGGAACTGTTCGCCGATCTGCAGCCTTCGCTGCGTCAGGTGGGCGATCAGGAGCGAATTTTGGCGCGCCTGGCGCTGCGTACCGCGCGTCCGCGCGATCTGGCGCGCATGCGTCATGCTTTCCAGCAATTGCCGGACATCCGCGCGCTGCTGCAAGACGTGGACACCCCGCACGTGCAGCAGTTGCTGGCGCAGGTGGGCCAGTTTGACGAGCTGCGCGAGCTGCTGGAGCGCGCGGTGATTGAATCGCCGCCGGTATTGGTGCGCGACGGCGGCGTGATCGCCCCCGGTTACAACAGCGAGCTGGACGAGTGGCGCGCACTGGCCGATGGCGCCAGCGACTACCTCGACCGGCTGGAGATCCGCGAGCGTGAAAAGCTGGGGCTGGACACGCTCAAGGTCGGTTTTAACGGCGTACATGGCTACTACATTCAGGTGAGCCGCGGCCAAAGCCATCTGGTGCCGATCCACTATGTGCGCCGCCAGACGTTGAAAAACGCCGAGCGCTACATCATCCCGGAATTGAAAGAGTACGAAGACAAAGTGCTCACCTCCAAGGGCAAGGCGTTGGCGATCGAGAAAAGCCTGTACGACGAACTGTTCGATCTGCTGCTGCCGCACCTGGCGGAGCTGCAGCAGAGCGCCGCCGCACTGGCCGAGCTGGACGTGCTGGCCAACCTGGCCGAGCGCGCCGATACCCTGAACTACGCTTGCCCGACCATGAGTGAGCAGCCGGGGATCCGCATTACCGAAGGCCGCCACCCGGTGGTGGAGCAGGTGCTGAGCGAACCGTTTATCTCCAACCCGCTCACCCTGTCGCCGCAGCGCCGCATGCTGATCATTACCGGCCCAAACATGGGCGGTAAAAGCACCTATATGCGACAAACGGCGCTGATCGTGCTGATGGCGCACATCGGCAGTTACGTGCCGGCCACCAAGGCCACCATCGGCCCGGTGGATCGCATCTTCACCCGCGTCGGCGCGGCGGACGATCTGGCTTCCGGCCGCTCCACCTTCATGGTGGAGATGACCGAAACCGCCAACATCCTGCACAACGCCACCGAGCACAGCCTGGTGTTGATGGATGAAATCGGCCGCGGTACCTCCACCTACGACGGCCTGTCGCTGGCCTGGGCCTGCGCCGAGAACCTGGCTAACCGCATCAAGGCGATGACACTGTTCGCCACCCACTACTTCGAACTGACGACCCTACCGGAGAAAATGGAGGGCGTGGTCAACGTGCATCTGGACGCGCTCGAACATGGCGACACCATCGCTTTTATGCACAGCGTACAGGACGGGGCTGCCAGCAAAAGCTATGGCCTGGCGGTCGCCGCGCTTGCTGGCGTGCCGCGCGACGTCATCAAGCGCGCCCGCCAGAAGCTGCGCGAGCTGGAGTCTATCTCCAGCCACACCGCGTCGGGCAGCGTCGATGCCACCCAGATGACGCTGCTGCAGGAAGAGGCCTCGCCGGCGGTTGAAGCCCTGGAAGCGCTGGATCCGGATTCCCTGTCGCCGCGCCAGGCGCTGGAATGGATCTACCGGCTGAAAAATATGGTGTAGTCAGGCGCCAAACGCAGGCATAAAAAAACGGTGAGCATAATGCTCACCGTTTTTATTTGATGCGGTTCAACAACCGGCGTTATTCGCGGAACAGCGCCTCAATGCTCAGGCCCTGCATCTGCAGAATCTCACGCAGACGGCGCAGACCTTCAACCTGAATCTGACGGACGCGCTCGCGCGTCAGGCCAATCTCCCGGCCTACGTCTTCCAGCGTCGCCGCTTCATAGCCCAGCAGGCCGAAACGACGCGCCAACACTTCACGTTGTTTGGCGTTCAGTTCGAACAACCATTTGACGATGCTTTGTTTCATATCGTCATCTTGCGTGGTATCTTCAGGCCCGTTGTCCTTCTCGTCGGCCAGAATGTCCAGCAGCGCTTTCTCCGAATCCCCGCCCAGCGGCGTATCCACCGAAGTGATGCGCTCATTCAGGCGCAGCATGCGGCTGACGTCATCCACCGGCTTGTCGAGTTGCTCGGCAATCTCTTCAGCGCTCGGTTCATGATCCAGTTTATGGGAAAGCTCACGCGCGGTGCGCAGATAGACATTCAGTTCTTTGACGATATGGATAGGCAAACGAATAGTACGGGTTTGGTTCATGATCGCCCGTTCAATCGTCTGACGGATCCACCAGGTTGCATAAGTGGAGAAGCGGAAACCGCGTTCCGGGTCGAATTTTTCCACTGCGCGAATCAAACCGAGGTTACCTTCTTCGATCAGATCCAGCAGCGCCAGACCACGGTTGCTGTAGCGGCGGGCGATTTTCACCACCAGCCGCAGGTTGCTTTCAATCATGCGACGGCGGGACGGCACGTCACCGCGCAGAGCACGCCGCGCAAAATAGACTTCTTCCTCTGCGGTCAGCAGAGGTGAATAACCGATCTCACCCAGATAGAGCTGCGTCGCATCCAATACGCGTTGCGTAACGCCTTGAGACAACAGCTCTTCTTCCGCTAAATCGTTCTCGCTGGTCTCTTCTTCTACCAGCGCTTTTTCATCAAACGACTCGGCCTCAGCTCCATTCTCGTCGAAATCCGCATCATCATGTAACTCGTTAACTTTCAGCGTATTTTGGCTCATATGCTGCTCCTACCCGTGATACCGCGAGCAGAATCTCAGCGTATTCTGCCCAATCTATCGCTGCGGAAGATAACGCAGCGGGTTTACGGATTTCCCCTTGTAACGAATTTCAAAATGCAAACGTACTGAACTGGTACCGGTGCTACCCATGGTGGCTATTTTTTGACCCGCCTTCACTTCTTGTTGTTCCCGGACCAGCATTGTGTCGTTATGAGCGTAGGCGCTCAGGTAATCATCATTATGTTTGATGATGATTAGATTACCGTAACCCCGTAAAGCGTTGCCTGCATACACTACACGACCATCGGCGGTAGCGAAGATAGGCTGCCCACGAGAACCGGCGATATCGACACCTTTATTCCCACCTTCTGATGAGGAAAAGTTATCAATAACCTTACCGTCAGTCGGCCATCTCCAGGTACTGACCGGAGCGCTGTTGCTGACGGTGCTGCTCACGGGAGGAGCGGCTTCCGGCGCGGTAACAGGCGCAGTCGCGGTCCCAACCGCTGCGGCACCTGCTGCAGGTAACATCTTACCTACATTCTGTTTACCCGAGTTTTCAGAATACGCGTTAGTTGATTGAGAATCAACCGTTGCCGTCTGGATCTGGGAGCTGGAAGGTGGCTTCGGAACGCCGCCTTTGGTCGCGTCTGTCGTCGCCAACATGCCGCCGCCGCCGTTGGCAGAACCATTACCAAGCTGAATGGTTTGACCAACATTCAGGCTGTATGGCTCGGGAATATTGTTGCGCTGAGCCAGGTCGCGGAAATCATTGCCGGTGATCCAGGCGATGTAAAACAGCGTGTCGCCGCGCTTGACCGTATAAGTTTCACCGCCGCTGTAGCTCCCTTTTGGGATGGCGTTATAACTACGATTATAGACAATGCGGCCCTCTGGGCTGGCCTGCTGCACTCCGCCATTATTATTGCCGGATGGAACGGCGCCGCCGCCCACACTGCTGATAGGGGCCGACGTCGAGGCCGTATTCGTACAACCCGCCAACCACAAACTTACCATCGTACACACCGCTACCCGGCGTAACGTAATCATTGGGCTTCCCGTGCTCATGCTTCCCCCATGACAGCAATATCAGTGATATATCCAAAATACCCTTTACATCGTAGCCGAGCTTTTGCCACTTCCCAGTTTCTGCGATGTAAAGGCGCCGCCGGCCGATCCCTGAACGCCAGGTCATCTCCCGCCGGAGCATCAAAACGCGCGCCAATGCTAACCACATTGGCGTCGCCGCACCATAAGACAACTACGTAGAAAGGCCAATTCTAGTGAAAATTAGCCTGATTGGAACGAGAAAACCTTATCCGCACGTGATGAAAGTGCAACAGATTTTGCAGACGGTCGAAAAATCAGACAATCGCTAGGCCAATTCGCCTTTCACCAGCGGCACAAAGCGCACCGCTTCTACCGCATCGACCACGAAATCGTTGCCATGACGCTGAATGCGTTTGAGGGTTTGGGTCTGCTCGCCCACCGGCAACACCAAAATGCCGCCGTCGTCCAGCTGCTCCACCAGCGCCTGCGGGATCTCCGGCGGCGCGGCAGTGACGATGATCGCATCGAATGGGCCGCGCGACGCCCAGCCCTGCCAGCCGTCGCCGTGGCGAGTGGAAACATTATGAAGATCGAGCTGCTTCAGGCGGCGCTTGGCCTGCCACTGCAGCCCCTTGATGCGCTCGACAGAACAAACGTGTTGCACCAGATGCGCCAGGATGGCGGTCTGATAACCGGAACCGGTGCCGATCTCCAGCACTCTTGAGGTGGGCTTCAGATTCAGCAGCTCGGTCATCCGCGCCACCATATAAGGCTGAGAAATGGTCTGGCCAGAGCCGATCGGTAATGCAGTGTTTTCGTAGGCTTTGTGATCCAGCGCTTCGTCGACAAAACGCTCGCGCGGCACCGCCTCGATCGCTCTCAGCAGCTTTTCGTCCCGGATCCCTTGCTGACGCAGCTGCGTCAGCAATGTTTGCATACGCTTGTTCACCATTCCCCGCTAACCTCTGCCTTGGTTAACCATGTTGTCACGACTTCCTGCGCCGCGTAGGCGGTCAAATCCACCTGTAGCGGCGTGATCGCCACATAGCCTTGTTCCACCGCCGCAAAGTCGGTATCCGGCCCGACATCAAATTTATCACCAGGCGGCCCGATCCAGTAGAGATTTTGTCCACGCGGATCCTGCTGGCAGAAGACCTTATCGGCAGGATGACGGCTGCCACAGCGAGTGACGCGCAGGCCTTTGATCTCCGCCAGCGGCAAATCCGGCACGTTGATATTCAGGATTTTTCCGGTGCGTAACGGTTCACGCTGCAGCGCACGCAGGATGCGGCAGGTAATGGCCGCTGCGGTTGCGTAGTGTTGGTGACCGTTCAGAGACACCGCCAGTGCGGGCAGCCCCAGGTGCCGGCCCTCCATCGCCGCCGCGACGGTGCCGGAATAGATGACGTCATCACCTAAATTCGGTCCGGCGTTAATGCCGGAGACGACGATATCCGGCGCCGGGCGCATCAATGCGTTGACGCCAAGATAAACGCAGTCGGTCGGCGTCCCCTGCAGCACCGCGATATCGCCGTTGGCCAGCGTCTGCGTGCGCAGCGGCGACTCCAGCGTCAAGGCGTTGGAAGAACCGCTGCGGTTACGATCCGGCGCCACGACCTGCACCTCGGCGAACTCCCGCAGCGCCGCCGCCAGCACCTGAATGCCCGGGGCGCTAACGCCGTCATCGTTACTCAGCAATATCCGCATCACTGTTATCCTGCTGCATGATTTCGCGAACTACGCTGGTGGCGAAGCTGCCTGCTGGCAGCCAGAAGCGCAGTTCCACGGTAACGTCATCCCACCAGTTCCACTGCAAATTTTGCGGCTGCAACAGCAGGGCCCGACGAGCGGGGTCGACACGCTCGCGCTTTAAAAGCGTAAGCAATTCCGGTTGTTCCGCCAAGCATTGTTGTTCAAAAGCCAAGGCTTTGCCGGCGGTGCCTGGCTCACCGTCGCCCGGCAACGCCGCGGTGACAACCAACTCGCCGGCATCCAGCCGTTGCTGCAACGTCTCCAGCTCATCGGCCTTGGCGACGAACCAGCTGCCGCGGCCGCTCAACTGCAGGGCGTCCCCCTCCAGCACGGTGCGCTGCAGGCCGTCGGCCAGGCGCCGGCCGACTATCAGATTGAACAGCGCGCTGCGGCTGGCGGAAAGGTAGAAGCTGCGTTTGCTGCGCTCTTTGACGCGGATTTCGTCGTTTGCCCAGCGACGCGCCATCACCAGATTGTTGCCGCCGCGGCCGAAGCGCTGGCTGCCGAAATAGTTTGGCACGCCCTGCGCGGCGATGGCCTGCAGACGGTTTTCCACGTCCTGACGATCGGAAATGTGGCGCAGCACCAGCGTAAAGTGGTTGCCCTTCAGGTTGCCGATACGCATTTTGCGCAGGTGGCGGGCGAACGAGAGCACCTCGCAGCCTTCCAGCGCAAACTGTGAGAAATCCGGCGTGTCTTTGCCCGGCATATGCAGGCAGAACCACTGTTCGGTCACCGCGTGGCGATCCTTCAAGCCGGCATAGCTGACGGAACGGGCGTGAATACCGGCGAAGCGCGCCAGATAGTCGGCCACGAACTGGGTATTGCAGCCGTTTTTACGGATGTTCACCAGCACATGCTCGCCTTCGCCGTCCGGCGCAAAGCCCAGGTCTTCCACCACCACGAAGTCTTCCGGATTGGCTTTCAACACCCCGGTGCTCTGCGGCCGGCCATGCAGCCAGGTCAGTTTCGCCATATCCATGCGGTTATTCCTTGATCAGCAAGGCGACCGCTTCGCAGGCGATGCCCTCGCCGCGCCCGGTGAAGCCGAGCTGCTCGGTGGTCGTGGCCTTCACGTTGACGTCATCCATATGGCACTGCAGATCTTCCGCCAGGAAGACGCGCATCTGCGGGATGTGCGGCGCCATTTTCGGCGCCTGAGCGATAATCGTGATATCGAGGTTACCGAGGCGGTATCCTTTGGCACGGATACGTTTCCAGGCTTCGCGCAGCAGCTCGCGGCTGTCCGCGCCCTTGAAAGCCGGATCGGTATCGGGGAACAGCTTGCCGATATCGCCCAGCGCCGCAGCGCCCAGCAAGGCGTCGGTCGCGGCGTGCAGCGCAACGTCGCCGTCGGAATGGGCCAGCAAACCTTTGTCGTAAGGGATGCGAACGCCACCGATCACCAACGGGCCTTCGCCGCCGAATTTATGTACGTCAAAACCGTGACCGATACGCATGGTGCGCTCCTTAATTGTCTAACTGAGTCAAATAGAACGCCGCCAGCGCCAAATCCTCCGGCCGCGTTACTTTAATGTTGTCCGCCCTGCCGGCGATCAGCTGCGGATGATAACCGCAATACTCCAGCGCCGAGGCTTCGTCGGTGACGTTAGCGCCTTCATCCAGCGCGCGCTGCAGGCACTGCTTGAGCAGCGGCAGCGGAAACAGCTGCGGCGTCAGCGCATGCCACAGATCCTGCCGTTCGACGGTGTGGGCGATGGTGTCGCGGCCAGGTTCGGCGCGTTTCATGGTGTCACGCACCGGCGCGGCAAGAATGCCGCCGACCTTGCTGTGTGCGGTGATCGCCAGCAGGCGCTCGAGATCGTCGGCGTGCAGGCAGGGGCGCGCAGCGTCATGCACCAGCACCCAGTCCGCATCGGCCGCGAGCTTCAGCCCGGCCATCACCGAATCAGCGCGCTGTTTGCCGCCCTGAGTGACGGTCACCCGCGGATCCTGGGCGATGGGCAGCCGTTCGAACTGGCGATCTTCCGGGCTAATCGCCACGATCACCCGTTCAATGCGCGGGTGGCGCAACAGGGCATGGATAGCGTGTTCGACGATGCTGTGCCGGCCGATGGTTAAATATTGCTTCGGGCATTCCGCCTGCATGCGGCTGCCGATACCGGCAGCGGGCAGGACGGCAATCACCGAGGGAAAGGTGCCTGCGGAGTGATTCATGCGTTATTTTTGTGCGTTATTTTGCGAGGAAGACGCCGCGTTGCGTCTGGATTGGTCAGGAACCAGACGATAGAAAGTCTCACCGGGCTTGATCATGCCCAGCTCATTACGCGCTCGCTCTTCGATCGCTTCCTGACCGCCGTTCAAATCATCGATTTCGGCAAACAGCTGATCGTTACGCGCTTTCAACTTGGCGTTACTGCCCTGTTGGACCGCAACGTCTTCATTGACTCGCACGTAATCGTGAATACCATTTTTGCCCAGCCACAGTGAATACTGTAACCAACCGAGCAATGCCAGCAATAGCAGCGTAAGTTTTCCCATCTCCGCCCCCTGAAAAACCGACCAATCATCCCACAACTTCTCGTTGGACTCCACACTGAGAGCGGCATTTCAACGCCAAATTCAGAATACGGATGAAGGATTCCCGACTTTATCGCCTAATTCCGTGGTGAAAGCGGCAAAAAAAGCCCCTTTTGCCCGGCACGCGCGGCGCATTTTCCGATGAGACACGCACTGCCCTTTCCCCATTATGCAGCAAGAACCACTGCATCGCCGCTTGCTGACCCATTTCTTACGCCAAAGCAACGTCAAAAGTGAATATTTAACACCATAGAAAGAATAATTATCATGCAGTGGTTGCACTTTCATTCATTGGGGCTTATTTTTATGCACTCATAGTGCATAAATAATTCCAATATATAACCATTCATTATCGGGGATCGCGATGTTAAAACGTTTAGTTCTGATCGGCGCCTGCCTAGCCGCCACCTTCTCCACCGCCGCGTTAGCGGCTGAAACGACCTACGTCGTCGGCTCCGGCGGCACCTATCGGCCGTTCGAGTTTGAAAACAGCCAAAAGCAGCTGGAAGGTTTCGACATCGACATCATCAAAGCGGTGGCCAAGGCCGAAGGCTTCCAAATCAAACTGATCAATACGCCGTGGGAGGGGATCTTCGCCACGTTGAATTCCGGCGATCGCGACATCATCATTTCCGGCATCACCATCACCGACAAGCGCAAGCAAATGGTTGATTTCTCGGCGCCTTACTTCCCGGCCGAACAGGCTATCGTGGTGCCGCAAGACTCGACGGTGGACTCCATCGCCGCGCTGAAGGCGCTGAAGGTCGGCGTGGTGAACTCCAGCACCGGCGACATCGTGGTGTCCGACGTGCTGGGTAAAAACAGCACCGCCATCAAGCGCTTCGACAATACCCCGCTGATGCTGCAGGAGCTGTATGAAGACGGCATCGGCGCGGCGGTCGGCGACGTCGGCGTGGCCAAGTTCTATATCAAAACCCACCCTGAGAAAGCCTTCAAGTTGGTGCCCGACGCCAAGTTTGAGCGCCAGTATTTCGGCATCGCCGTCGCCAAAGGCAACGATGAGCTGCGCAACAAAATCAACGCCGGCCTGAAGAAAATCGTCGCCGACGGCACCTACGCCAAGATCTACCAAACCTGGTTCGACAGCAACGTACCGACGCTGCCGGCGGAATAATGCCCTGTCGCCGGCGCCCACCAGGCCGCCGGCGCACCACCGTTTCAGCCTACCAAGAAGGAACGCCCTTTGAACTTCCGCTGGGAGATCATCCAGGAATACGCGCCGCTGTTTATGGAAGGCGCCTGGATGACCATCAAATGCACCATTATCTGCGTGCTGCTGGGCACCACCTGGGGATTGATCCTCGGGCTGGGCCGTTTGGCGCAGGCGCCGCACGGCATCTGGAAACCCATCCTGCATTACGGCGTTCAGTGGCCGGTACGCATTTACATCAGCGCCTTTCGCGGCACGCCGCTGTTCGTACAAATCATGGTCGTGCATTTCGCTCTGGTGCCGCTGTTCATCAATCCGCGCGACGGCCTGTTGGTCACCAGCGGCCTGATGAGCGTCGATTTCGCCCGTGCTCTGCGCGCCGACTACGGTGCCTTTCTTTCCTGCGTGGTGGCGATCACGCTCAACGCCGGCGCCTATGTGTCGGAGATCTTCCGCGCCGGGATCCAATCGATCGATCGCGGCCAGATGGAGGCTTCGCGTTCGTTGGGCATGAGCTACGGCAAGACCATGCGACAGGTTATCTTGCCGCAGGCCTTCCGCCGCATGCTGCCGCCGCTGGGCAACAACGCCATCGCGATCGTCAAGGATTCGTCGCTGGCCTCCGCCATCGGCCTGGCGGATCTGGCCTATGCCGCCCGTACCGTCTCCGGCGCCTACGCCACTTACTGGGAGCCCTATCTGACCATTTCGCTGGTCTATTGGGTCATCACCTTCCTGCTCTCGCTGCTGGTGCAACACATGGAAAAGAGGTTCGGTAAAAGTGATTCGCGTACATAACCTGCAAAAACAGTTCGGCGAGAGCCACGTGCTGCGCGGCATTTCCTGTCAGATCGCCGCCAATGAAGTGGTGTGCGTCATCGGCCCTTCCGGCTCAGGGAAGAGCACCTTCCTGCGCTGCATCAACGCGCTGGAAACGCTCTCCGGCGGCGAGATCGAGGTGAATGGCTTCGCCGTCCACGATCAGAAAACCGACCTGAACAAAATGCGTGAAAGCGTGGGCATGGTATTTCAGCGCTTCAACCTGTTCCCGCACATGACGGTGTTGGAAAACATCATCATGGCACCGGTAAGCGTGAAGAAACTGCCTCGCGCCGAAGCCATTACGCAAGCTGAACAGCTGCTGCGCAAGGTCGGCCTGCTCGACAAGATTGACGCCTACCCCAACAGCCTGTCCGGCGGCCAGCAGCAGCGGGTGGCGATCGCCCGCGCGCTGGCGATGGAGCCGAAGATCATGCTGTTCGACGAACCGACCTCCGCGCTCGATCCGGAGCTGGTGGGCGAAGTATTGGCAGTGATGAAATCGCTGGCCCACGAGGGCATGACCATGGTGGTCGTCACGCATGAGATGGGCTTTGCCCGCGAGGTGGCCGACCGGGTGCTGTTTATCGATCAGGGGATCATTCAGGAGGAAGGCGCACCGCAGCAGATCTTCAGCCATCCGACTAATCCGCGCACTCAGGCATTTCTAAGCAAAGTTTTGTAACCTTCGGCACCGCTTTGCAATCCTTCGGGCGCCGGCATCGGCGCCCGCTCCCTCACCACCCGGTCAGGAAGCTGAACACCAGCCAAAACAGGCACAGCACAATGGTGCCGGTCAACAGCAGCGTCAAGATCAGACGACCGCGCAGCAGCATGCTGAGGGTGATGCCGATCAACACCGACAGCGGCATCAGCGCCAGGAAGAATGGCCAAGTATAAAGCAGGAAAAACAGCGTGTTGGAACCGTAAACCAGAAACGGCAACGCGAACGCCAGCCAGTAGAAAACAAAGCCGCTGACGCCACCCAGGAAAGAATAAGAAGGCTCCTCTCTCTCCTGTTTTGATTGCTTGGAGTCGATCAAGATAGGCGTGACATTTTGCATAGTGATCCCTGGTTATTCGGCTCGCTCTGCGGCGGCTTAGAGTAAAAAGCGCATGGCGAAAAACGCCACACGCTTTTTTTGAATTCAGGGTTTGATAATAGCCTGACCACGCAACACGTCTAACAATTGCGCAATCAAATTTGTTACCAATTGTTGGCCATCAAGGTGGATTTCCGGCTGCTGCGGCGCCTCGTAAACCGCGTCGATACCGGTGAAATTGCGCAGCTCGCCGGCGCGCGCTTTCTTATACAATCCCTTCGGATCGCGCGCCTCGCAGATCGCCAACGGCGTATCGACAAACACCTCGATAAAGCGATCGTCACCGAGCATCTCGCGCACCATCTGCCGTTCGGCGCGGTGCGGCGAAATGAACGCGGTCAGCACCACCAGCCCAGCGTCCACCATCAGCTTGGCCACTTCCCCCACCCGGCGAATGTTCTCGCGCCGATCCTCGTCGGAGAAGCCGAGATCGCGGCACAGGCCATGGCGCACGTTATCGCCGTCCAGCAGGTAGGTGCTGACGCCGAGCCCATGCAGCGCCTGCTCCAGCGCGCCGGCGACGGTGGATTTGCCCGAGCCGGACAGCCCGGTAAACCACAGCACCGCGCCGCGATGGCCGTTGCGCGCTTCGCGATCCGCGCGCGTCACCGCGTGCGGATGCCAAACCACGTTCTCGTCGTCCGGCCCGGTCGCCCTCAGTTCAACGGCCACCTTATCGGCCACCGAGCAGATCGCGCGCGCCCCAGTGCGGGAAGTGCTTGCGCACCAGCGCATTCAGCTCCAGCTCGAAGGCGCTGAATTCGCCGCGCGCCGCCGATGCGGCCTGCAGCGTTTCACGCACCAGACCGGCGCCAACCGTGACGTTGCTCATGCGATCGATAAAGATCAGCCCGCCGGTGTCGTGATTGCTCTGATAGCTGTCCAGCATCAGCGGCTCGTCGAAGGTCAGTTCCACCAATCCGATGCCGTTGAGCGGCAACGTGTCGGCCGGATGCTGCGCCAGCGTATTGATCTCCACCTGATGACGGATGCTCTCCACGCGTGCGCGGGTCTTTTTACCGGCGATCTTGATGTCGTAGCTCTGGCCCGGCACCAACGGCTGCTCGGCCATCCATACTACGTCCACCAGCGCGCTCTGCGCCGCCTGCAGACTTTCGCCGGCGTCGACCAGCAGATCGCCCCGGCTGATGTCCACTTCATCCTTCAGCACCAGCGTAATCGCCTCGCCCGGCACCGCTTCTTGCAGATCGCCGTCGAAGGTCACGATGCGCGCCACGTTGGACTCCACACCGGAAGGCAGCACTTTGACCCGTTGCCCCACCCGCACCACGCCGGCAGACAGCGTGCCGGCATAGCCGCGAAAATCGAGGTTCGGGCGGTTGACGTACTGCACCGGGAAGCGCAGCGGCTGGTTTTCTCGCTCGCTGATCACATCAACGCTCTCCAGCACTTCCAGCAGCGTCGGGCCGCTGTACCACGGCATATGGGCGCTTTCGCTCGCCACGTTGTCGCCGTCCAGCGCCGACAGCGGCACGAATTTGATGTCCAGGTCGCCTGGCAGCTGCTGGGCGAAGGTCAGGTAATCCTGTTTGAACTGCTCGAACACCGTTTCCTGATAGTCCACCAGATCCATCTTGTTCACCGCGACCACCAGATGGCGAATGCCCAGCAGGGTCGCGATAAAGCTGTGGCGGCGAGTCTGATCCAGCACCCCTTTGCGAGCGTCGATCAGCAGGATCGCTAGATCGCAGGTAGAGGCACCGGTGGCCATGTTGCGGGTGTACTGCTCATGCCCCGGGGTATCGGCGATGATAAACTTGCGTTTTTCGGTCGAGAAGTAGCGATAGGCCACGTCGATGGTGATGCCTTGTTCGCGCTCGGCCTGCAGGCCGTCCACCAGCAGCGCCAGATCGAGCTTCTCGCCCTGGGTGCCGATGCGTTTGCTGTCGCTGTGCAGCGTCGACAGCTGATCCTCGTAGATCTGGCGGGTATCGTGCAGCAGGCGGCCGATCAGGGTGCTTTTGCCGTCGTCGACGCTGCCGCAGGTCAGAAAGCGCAGCAGGCTCTTGTGCTGCTGCGCGTGCAGATAGGACTCGACGCCGCCCTGGTCAGCGATTTGTTGTGCAATTGCGTTGTTCATCCGGCGGCTCCTTAGAAATACCCTTGACGCTTTTTCAGCTCCATCGAGCCGGACTGATCGCGATCGATCATCCGCCCCTGGCGTTCACTGGTGGTGGAGACCAGCATTTCTTCGATGATCTCCGGCAGGGTTTGCGCCTGCGAATCCACCGCGCCGGTCAGCGGCCAGCACCCCAGGGTGCGGAAACGCACCATGCGCTGGCTGATCACTTCGCCCGGCTGCAGATCGATGCGATCGTCGTCCACCATCATCAGCATGCCGTCGCGCTCCACCACCGGGCGTGGTTTCGCCAGGTACAGCGGCACGATGTCGATCTTTTCCAGGAAGATGTACTGCCAGATATCCAGCTCGGTCCAGTTCGACAGCGGGAAGACGCGGATGCTCTCCCCTTTGTTGATCTGGCCGTTGTAGTTGTGCCACAGCTCCGGCCGCTGGTTTTTCGGATCCCAGCGGTGGAAGCGATCGCGGAACGAATAGATGCGCTCTTTGGCGCGCGATTTCTCCTCGTCGCGCCGCGCACCGCCGAAGGCGGCGTCGAAACCGTACTTGTTCAGCGCCTGCTTCAGGCCCTCGGTCTTCATGATGTCGGTATGCTTGGCGCTGCCGTGCACGAACGGGTTAATGCCCATCGCCACCCCTTCCGGGTTTTTATGCACCAGCAGCTCGAAGCCGTACTCCTTCGCGGTGCGATCGCGGAATTCGTACATTTCGCGGAATTTCCAGCCGGTATCGACGTGCAGCAGCGGGAACGGCAGCGTGCCGGGGAAGAACGCCTTGCGCGCCAGATGCAGCATCACGGAAGAGTCTTTGCCGATGGAATACAGCATCACCGGGTTGGCGAATTCAGCGGCGACTTCACGGATGATATGGATACTCTCCGCCTCCAATTGCCGCAAATGAGTGAGTCGTTTTTCGTCCATAACAGGTCCTTAAAAGCCTTGCCTATGCCAAATTCACGACGGCCGGGCGCGCTGCCCCTTCCGTCTGCGATTGATGCCCGAACCAGGCGATTTGATGGTGCAGTTCCACCACTTCGCCGATCACCAACAGCGCCGGCAGCGGCGCCTGTTGGGCCAGGTGTTCCAGTTGTTCCAGCGTGCCGATCTGCACCTGCTGATCGGCGCGCGTGCCGCGGCTGATCACCGCCACCGGCGTCGCGGCAGCGCGACCGTGGGCGATCAGCCGCTGGCTAATGTCCGCCGCCTTCATCGTGCCCATGTAGATAGCCAACGTCTGCCGCGCCCGAGCCAGATCGGCCCAGTCCAGGCCATCGCCGTCGGGGCGGCAGTGGCCGGTGATAAAGGTCACGCTCTGCGCGTGGTCGCGGTGCGTCAGCGGAATGCCGGCGTAGGCGGTCGCCCCCGCGGCGGCCGTGACGCCCGGCACCACCTGGAAAGGAATGCCGGCGGCGGCGGCCACCTGCAGCTCTTCGCCGCCGCGGCCAAAGATGAACGGATCGCCACCCTTGAGGCGCACCACGCGTTTGCCCTGCTGCGCCAGTTCCACCAGCAGCCGATTGGTCTCCTCCTGGATCACCGAGTGCGCGCCGGCGCGCTTGCCCACGCAGATGCGTTCGGCGTCACGGCGCACCAGATCGAGGATTTCGCCGCTGACCAGATGGTCATACAGCACCACGTCCGCCTGCTGCATCACCTGCAGCCCGCGCAGGGTCAACAGCCCCACGTCGCCCGGCCCGGCGCCCACCAACGCTATCTCGCCCTGGGCGCCCTCATCGCCTGCGGCGAAGCGGTGTAAATCCTGCTCCAGCTGGCGTTCCGCCTGCGCCGTCTGGCCGTTGGCCACCAGCGTGGCGAAACGGCCACCGAAGGTTTTTTCCCAGAAACGGCGACGCTCGCCAATCGAGGCCAACCGCTGTTTGACCTGGCCGCGCCAGCGGCCCGCCACCTGCGCCATCTGCCCCAAACTGGCGGGTAGCAACGCCTCCAGCTTTTCGCGCAGCAACCGCGCCAGCACCGGCGCCTGGCCGCTGGACGATACGGCCACCACCAGCGGCGAGCGATCGATGATCGACGGGAAGATGAACGAACAACGCGGCTGATCGTCCACCACGTTGGCCAGCACCCGGCGTTTATCCGCCTCGGCGAACACCGCGGCGTTCAGCGCGTTGTCGTCCGTGGCGGCGATCGCCAGAAACACGTCGTCCAGCTGCTGCGGATCAAAGCTTTTCCCCAGCCAGAGCACCTGCCCTTGCTGACGTTGTTGTTCCAGTTCCGGTGAGAGCGACTGCGCAACTATCCGTATTTCAGCCCCGGCGCGCTGAAGCAGGGAGACTTTGCGCGCCGCCACGTCACCACCGCCAACGACCAGTACCGGACGTTGTTTCAGGTCGGCGAATATTGGTAGATAGTCCACAACAGCCTTTTCATATAACAGAAAGATAGTGTGACTATACGGGCTGAGATTTAGCCTCTGAAATGACGAAAAGGAATGATTAGTTCCTTTATGGAATATAGGCCGCAACGCCGAAGGCAAACGGTGATACTCACGACAGCAGTTTGCGCGTTGGCGCGAAAATTAAGAGACAGGGAAATTGTGTAATGCCGCCCGGCGTCTCATACTGGGTGCCGAAGAAAAATGATCGGCAGCGCCGATAGCAAAGAAGGATTTTTCGGTATGTTTTCCCGTTTTTACCTGAAGACCAGCCTGCTGGCCCTCGCACTCGGCGGCGTCTTCAGCGTGTGTGCCGCACAGCCCGTAAAAGACGCGCCAATGGGCCGTTTCGCCGCCGAACAGACCCGCCACATCGCCACTTACTTCCCCGGCCGCATGGCGGGCAGCCCGGCCGAATTGCTCACCGCCGACTACCTGAAGCAGCAATTCAGCAAGATGGGTTACCAAAGCGATATTCGCAGCGTCAATACGCGCTATCTCTACACCAGCAAAGATGGCAAGAAGAACTGGAACAACGTCACCGCCAGCTCGGTGATCGCCGCCCGCAACGGCGACAGCCCGAAACAAATCGTGGTCGTCGCCCACTTCGACACCTATACGCCGCAGAGCGACGAGGATCTGGATAACAACCTCGGTGGCTTGACGCTGCAGGGCGTCGACGACAACGCCTCCGGCATCGGCGTAATGCTGGAACTGGCGGAACGCCTGAAGAACATCCCCACCGCCTACGGCCTGCGCTTCGTCGCCACCAGCGCCGAAGAGCTCGGTTCGCTGGGGGCGCAGAACTACCTGCAGCGAATGAGTGCGGAAGAGAAAAGCAACACCGTGCTGGTGATCAATCTCGACAGCCTGATCACTGGCGATCGGCTGTACTTCAACGCCGGGCGCAACACGCCGCCGCAGATGGCGAAGCGCTCCCGCGATCGCGCGCTGGATATCGCCCATCGCTACGGCATCGCCGCCGCCACCAATCCAGGCAGCGCACAGCATCCGCAGGGCACCGGCTGCTGCTCCGATCAAGAGGTGTTCGATGCCGCAGGCATCCCGGTATTGTCGGTAGAGGCCACCAACTGGTCGTTGGGGGAGAAGGACGGCTATCAGCAGCGCGCCGTCAGCCCGCACTTCCCGCAGGGCATCACCTGGCACCGCCCGCAATACGACAACCTGCAGTATCTGGATCGCTATCTGCCGGGGCGGATCGACAAACGCAGCCGCGACAGCGTGCAGATCCTGCTGCCGCTGATCAAAGAGTTGGCGCAGGCGCACCCGCCGAAAGCACAAAAGAAAAAGTAGCCTACAAAAAAACAGGGCCCAGCATTGCTGAGCCCTGTCGGGTGATTCGCCTCTTTTAGCCTTCGTGCAGACCGCACTCGCGCTTCAGGCCGAAGAAACGCGTCTCTTCCTCACTCATGCCCGGCTCCCATTTCTGGGTGGTGTGGGTATCGCCTACCGACAGGTAGCCCTGTTCCCACAGCGGGTGATAACTCAGCCCGTGTTCGGTCAGATACTGGTAAATCTTGCGGTTGTCCCAGTCAATGATCGGCAGGATCTTGAACACCCCACGCTGCACCGCCAGCACCGGCAGATTGGCGCGGCTACCGGACTGCTCGCGCCGCAGACCGGCGAACCAGCTCTGCGCCCCCAGCGTCTCCAGCGCGCGGTTCATCGGCTCAACCTTGTTGATCTGGTTGTACTTTTCAATCCCTTCCACGCCCTGTTCCCACAGCTTGCCATAGCGCGCCTCTTGCCAGGCGGGAGACTGTTCGGCGCGGAACACCTGCAGATTCAGCTTCAGCTGGTCGGTCAGTTGATCGATAAAGCGATAGGTTTCCGGGAACAGGTAACCGGTGTCGGTCAGGATCACCGGGATATCCGGCCGGATGCGCGTCACCAGGTGCAGACATACCGCCGCCTGAATGCCGAAACTGGACGAGAGTACGAACTCGCCGGGCAGATGCTCCAGCGCCCATGCAACGCGCTGTTCGGCGCTGAGGGTCTCCAGTTGGCCGTTGACTACCGCCAATGCCAGCGCCTGCCCGGATTTGGGCAACGCGTTCAGCGCCGCCAGATCGAATTCAGCCATGTTGTCTCTCCTGATGCTTGAAATTACCTGCGCGGCCCCTCTGCCCAGAGGCCGCCCGGCCTCACTCCCAGAAATCTCGCGCCGGATCCAGCACCGGTTTGACGATGCCCGCACGCACGGTGAAGTCGCCGAAGCCTTCGCCGCCGTTGCGCTCCTCCGCCCAGCGCCCCACCAACAGGTCGATCTCGTTCAGGATCTCGTCTTCGTTGATGTTCTCGCGGTACATGCGCGGAATGCGCGTGCCTTCGCGGTTGCCGCCCAAATGCAGGTTATAACGGCCGACCGCCTTGCCCACCAGCCCCAGCTCCGCCAGCAGCGCGCGGCCGCAGCCGTTCGGGCAGCCGGTAATGCGCAGCACGATATGCTCGTCGCCCACCCCGTGCCGATGCATGATCCCCTCCACCTTGGTGACGAACTGCGGCAGGAAGCGCTCGGCCTCCGCCATCGCCAGCGGACAGGTCGGGAACGACACGCAGGCCATCGAATTCTTGCGTTGCTCGCTGATCTCGTCGTCGATCAGGCCATGATCGCGCGCTAGGGCTTCGATCTTCGCCTTCTCGCTTTCCGGCACGCCGGCGATGATCACGTTTTGGTTCGCCGTCAGACGGAAGTCACCTTTATGGATCTTGGCGATCTCCGCCATGCCGGTCTTCAGCGGGCGCCCCGGATAGTCCAGCAGGCGGCCGTTCTCGATAAACAGCGTCAGGTGCCATTGATCGTCGATGCCCTTCACCCAACCGATGCGATCGCCGCGGCCGGTGAATTCATACGGCCGGATCGGCGCGAAAGTAATGCCGGCGCGCTTTTCCACTTCGGCGCGGAAAACATCTACCCCGACGCGCTCCAGCGTGTATTTGGTCTTGGCGTTCTTGCGATCGGTGCGGTTGCCCCAGTCGCGCTGCGTGGTCACCACCGCTTCCGCTACCGCCAGCGTATGTTCGAGCGGAATGTAGCCGAACTCGCTGGCCTGGCGCGCGTAGGTTTTCTTGTTGCCGTGTTCGATGGACAGCCCGCCGCCCACCAGCAGGTTGAAGCCTACCAGCTTGCCGTTTTCGGCGATCGCCACAAAGTTCATGTCGTTGGCGTGCAGATCGACGTCGTTCTGTGGCGGGATCACCACCGTGGTTTTAAATTTGCGCGGCAGGTAGGTCGGCCCCAGAATCGGTTCTTCGTCGGTGGTGGCCACCTTTTCCTGATCCAGCCACACCTCGGCGTAGGCGCGGGTGCGCGGCAGCAGGTGTTCGGAGATCTTCTTCGCCCACTCGTAGGCTTCCTGATGCAGCTCGGACTCCACCGGGTTGGAGGTGCACAGCACGTTGCGGTTCACGTCGTTGGCGGTCGCCAGCGCGTCCAGCCCCAGGCGGTTCAGCAGCTGGTGCACCGGTTTGACGTTGCCTTTCAGGATGCCGTGAAACTGGAACGTCTGGCGGTTGGTGATGCGAATGCTGCCGTACAGCGTGCTCTCCTGCGCGAACTTGTCGATGCCCAGCCACTGCTGCGGGCTGATGATGCCGCCCGGCAGGCGACAGCGCAGCATCATGGCGTGGCGCGGCTCCAGCTTCTGCTCGGCGCGTTCGGCACGAATGTCACGGTCATCCTGCTGGTACATGCCGTGAAAACGGATCAGCAGGAAGTTGTCGCCGTTGAAGCCGCCGGTCAGGCCGTCGTTCAAATCTTCGGCGATGGTGCCACGCAGGAAGTTGCTTTCCTTCTTCATGCGCTCCGCATCGGCCAGTTTGCCTTCGACTACCAAAGGCCCGGGGTGTTTATCACTCATCAGTAAACATCTCGCTGATAACGGCGCTCAAGGCGCAGCTCACTTAAAAATTCATCCGCCTGCTCGGTATCCATGCCACCGTGCTCGGCCACCAGTTCCAGTAATGTGTTTTCCACGTCTTTCGCCATGCGATTGGCATCGCCGCAGACGTAAATGTGCGCGCCTTCCTGAATCCAGCGCCACACTTCTGCGCCCTGTTCGCGCAGTTTGTCTTGTACGTATATTTTATGTTGCTGGTCACGGGACCAGGCCAGATCGATGCGGGTCAGCAGGCCGTCTTTCACGTAGCGCTGCCATTCGACCTGGTACAGGAAATCTTCGGTAAAGTGCGGGTTGCCGAAGAACAGCCAGTTCTTGCCGCCGGCGCCGTCGGCGTCGCGCTGCTGCATAAAGGCGCGGAACGGCGCGATGCCGGTGCCCGGGCCAATCATGATCACCGGCGCTTCCGGATTGGCCGGCAGGCGGAAGTTGTCGTTGTGCTCGATAAACACACGCACGTCACCGTCTTCGTCCAGGCGATCCGCCAGGAAGCCGGAGGCGCCGCCGCTGCGGGCGCGCCCGTCGATGTCGTAACGCACCACGCCCACGGTGATGTGCACTTCGCTTTCGTTCTCCGCCTGCGAAGAGGCGATGGAGTACAGGCGCGGCGTCAGCGGACGCAGCAGCCCGACCAGCTGTTCGGCGCTCAGATCCGCCGGCGCCTGGCGCACCATGTCGACGATCGGCGTGTTGTGCGCATACTGCTGCAGCGCAGCCTTATCCGCCAACAGACCGATCAGCGTTTCGTCGCGCGACAGCGCGGCGTATTTATCGACGATCGGCGTGGTGTTCTGCGTCAGTTCGAAATGGCTGCGCAGCGCCTGCGCCAGCGGCAGGGTCTGCCCTTCCACCTCGACCGGCTCGTCGCCTTTCAGCCACAACAGCTGCACCAGTTCGTCCACCAGCGCCGGATCGTTGTCGAACCATACGCCGAGCGCATCGCCCGGCTGATAGCGCAGGCCGGAGTCGCCCAGATCGATCTCGATATGGCGCACGTCTTTATCCGACGCGCGGCCGGTAATTTTCTGCTTGACCGCCAGTTGGGCGGTGAGCGGTTGTTCCTTGCTGTACGGACTGCTGTCGATCAGGTCAACCGCGCCGCTGGCCAACACGCCCGGCGCAGCGCTTTCCGCCGGCGCGCGCGCCTTCAGCACCGACACCACCTGTTTGCGCCAGGCGGCGGCCAGCTCCTGGTACTCCACGTCGGCATCTACGCGCTCCACCAGGCGCTCGGCACCCAGCTCGGCCAGCTTGCCGTCGAAATCTTTACCTGACTGGCAGAAATTCTCATAAGAGGTGTCGCCTAACCCGAACACCGCAAACGCGGTGTCATTGAGCTTCGGCGCCTTCTTCGAGAACAGGAATTTATGCAGCGCCACCGCTTCTTCCGCCGGTTCGCCTTCCCCTTGTGTGGAGGCGACGATCACCAACAGGCGCTCTTGAGCGATCTGCTTGAACTTGTAGTCGCCGGCGCTGACCAACGTGGCGCTCAGATTGGCGGCCAACAGATCGTCGCGCAACTGCTCCGCCAGGCGGCGCGCATTGCCGGTCTGCGAAGCGGAAATGATGGTGATGGCGGCCGCAGCCGCAGGGGCGGCAGGCGCAATGGCCACGGCTCCGGGCTGTTGATTGACCATGCCCCAAAAATAACCGGACAGCCACGCCAGCTGCGTCGGCGAATAGTCGCCGATCGTTGCCTGCAAGCGCGCCAGCTGTTCGGGCGTCAGCGGGAGCAAAGATGTTGGAGGAGCCTGAGTCGTCATTGCTGTACTTATTTCCTATACTTAGCGCCTTTCCTGCCAGGCGCGCGCCAGTGCCAGTCGCTGTCTCTTCGCTGCGTCGGGTGTGCGGAAAAGATCAGGAGAGTTTGTAAGGTTACCGAGCAGAATAGCAACGATTAAATAAGGGATAGCAATAAATCATAACCAAAATGACTAAGCTGTTTTTCTGGTAAGGGATAACGCTTAAACCGTTAAACAAAGTTTTTTATCCAGATGAAAATAAAGCACTTTTTTTCATCATTTTTTCACCGTTCAACATTTCGGCTCATAACCCCAGCCGATAGGTGCCGCAGACACCAAACAAAAAAAGTGTTAACCGGGTGCGTTTGCCGTGGCGGTAGACCATAACGGTATAAATGGCAAGCAGGCGCGCTTTCCGGTACTATGCGGCGGTTTTTGAGTCAATGAGGCCGTAATAATGGCAACCACGCTGTTTAAAGATTTTCAGTTTGAAGCCGCACACCGTTTGCCGCATGTACCGGAGGGCCACAAATGCGGCCGTCTGCATGGGCATTCGTTTATGGTGCGTCTGGAAGTGACCGGTGAAGTGGACCCCCACACCGGTTGGGTGATGGATTTCGCCGAGCTCAAGGCTGTGTTTTCCCCGATCTGGGAGCGGCTGGATCACCATTATCTGAACGATATTCCAGGATTGGAAAATCCCACCAGCGAAGTGCTCGCCGCCTGGATTTGGCAGCAGCTCAAGCCCCAGTTACCGGAACTGACTGCGGTGATGGTGAAAGAGACCTGTACGGCGGGATGCGTATATAAAGGTTGATGCCGTGAGGGTATGTGCAGATACCCTCACACTACCTCGCCTTGCAGATCCAGGTGCCGCGCCGCCCAGGGCCTTTCCGACAGGCTCAACGCCATTCCCCCGCGATAGACAAACGTTTTGCTCTCGCCATCCTCAATGAACGCCGTCTCGTTTTCCATCGCCCGATAGCCGGCGCCGGTATAGTATTTTTCGCTTACCGCAAACAGTATGGAATATGCGATCCCTTTACTGCGCAGAGAGTCATGCGCCTGCACCAACATTTTTGCGGCCACGCCGCGGCGGCGATGCGTTTGTGCCACGGCCACCAGCCCGATGATGCCAATCACCTCGGCCTCACCGTCAATCAGCACCGGCCGCTCATGCACCGCCAGTTGGCCGACGATCGCCTCACCTTCCGTGGCGATCACCAGGCAAACCGGCGCATGCTGCAGATAAAATCCGTCGGTTATCTCGGGGAAAGCGTCGGACAACAGTGAGCGAATCGACCGCAATTCCGCTTCCGTCACCGCCTCGAATGCACGCGATAAAATCTTCACCGGCAACTCCTGTCTCGTTCTAACGCTTCCGGCCAATAAACTCAGGCGATATTCAGATATTTGTGGGTCTGCATCGACAGCCGCCAGTTGCGCGCAATGCAGGTTTCGATACACAGGCGGGTCGCCTCTTCTTTCTGGCTGATCGGCTGCAGCGCAATAATCCGCGCCTTGTCGTCCTGCAGCGTCGCCAGCAGCGCGTCGAGCGCCTCGATGTCGCGCTCGCGCGCCACCGGATGCTTCACCTCGTCGGCGCGCCGCAGCGCCTGATCCAGCACTTTCATGCCGCCGCGCATATTCACCTTGGGCGAAACCGTCACCCAGGTGTTGGCGGAGCAGCGAATTTCGTGGGTGCCGCTGGTCTCAATCTGGCAACGGTAGCCGTGCTGTTCGAACAGCTCGGTCAGCGGCGCCAGATCGTAAATGCAGGGTTCGCCGCCGGTGATCACCACATGACGCGCGGTGTAGCCTTGTTGGCGCATCACCGCCAACAGCTGCTCGGCGCTGGCATTGCCCCAGGCGTCGCTCTCTTCTGTTTTGACCAGGATCCGTTGCAGGTCGACTTCCCGATGGGCTTCCTTTTCCCAGGTATGTTTGGTATCGCACCAACTGCACCCTACCGGGCAGCCCTGCAGGCGGATGAAAATGGCCGGCACGCCGGTGAAAAAGCCTTCGCCCTGCAAGGTTTGGAACATCTCGTTGATCGGGTACTGCATCGGTTTCTCAATCTGGAAAAGTAAAAAGCGATTATCGCAGATTCCGGCCCGGCGACCAAACGGCCAAAATTGTATTAAATTTTATCCTCCGCGCCGCCATCAGCATATCTCACCGCCAATGGCGTTCATTTAATTTGTTAACCGGTCTTTGGCCTTTCATCGGCGGTGCAACCTGCTCCACAGAAAACAACACGCAGTTAACAAATAAGATAATTATATTTGACATAAAGCGCTGACGCGCAGATGTATATACAAGCAAACACAAGCCGAGCGCCAGTTTCGGCCACGTTCCATCACGACTACATCTGCGTTTAGAGGGTGCCATGACTCATTCCACCAGCGAGTTAAACATTCAACAGGCCATCGACGACAGCAAGTTTTCGCTGTTTCACTGGACCCTGATCATTCTCGGATTCCTGATCCTCGCCATCGACGGTTTCGATACCGCCGCCATGGGCTATATCGCCCCCTCGGTCGCCAAAGACTGGGGCATCGTCAAACAGGATCTGGGGCCGGTGCTGAGCGCCGCGCTGCTGGGGCTGTCGCTCGGCGCGCTGATCGCCGGGCCGATCTCCGACCGCATCGGCCGCAAGCGCGTGCTGGTGTTTTCCTGCCTGTTCTTCGGCCTGTCGAGTTTGGCCACCGCCTACGCCGGTTCGCTCAACAGCCTGACGCTGTGGCGCTTCCTCACCGGCCTCGGGCTGGGGGCGGCGATGCCCAACGCCATTACCTTGATCTCCGAATACGCGCCGCAGCGCTGCCGTTCGCTGGCGATCAACACCATGTACTGCGGCTTTCCGCTGGGCGCAGCCGGCGGCGGCGCCATTTCATCGTGGCTGATCCCGAGCTACGGCTGGCACAGTGTGCTGCTGCTCGGCGCCATCGCGCCGCTGGTATTGACGGTTCTGCTGATCCTGCTGCTGCCGGAGTCGGTTAAATATATGGTTAACCGCGGCCAGGATGCGGCGAAGATCAAGCGCATCGCGCAGCGCTTCGTTAGCCGGAGCCTCGACGGCGTGACGCGTTTTTACCTGTACGAAGAGAAGCTGGCGCAGACCAAAACCAGCGTCGGCCTGCTGTTCAGCCGCCCCTATCTGCTCGGCACGCTGATGCTGTGGCTGACCTACTTTATGGGGTTGGTGATCTACTACGTGTTGCTGAGCTGGATGCCGATCCTGATGCAGGGATTGGGTTACCAGTTGGAACAATCGGCGATGCTCACCTCGCTGTTCACCTTCGGCGGCACGCTGGGCATTCTGGTGGCCGGCTGGCTGATGGATCGCTGGAATGCGCATAAAGTGGTCTCGAGCGGCTTTGTCGTCACCGCCCTGCTGATCGTGGCGATGGCCACCGAAGATAAACAGATCGTGCTGCTGGGCGCCTTCATCTTCCTGATGGGCGTCACCATGAACGGCGCGCAGTCCGGGCTGCAAACGCTGGCGGCGACCTTCTACCCGACCCACAGCCGCGCCACCGGCATCGCCTGGATGCAGGGCATCGGCCGCTTCGGCGGCGTCGCCGGCACCATGATGGGCGCCCAACTGCTGGCGATGCAGTGGGAAGTGCAGAGCATCCTGATGTTCCTGTGCGTGCCGGCGCTGATCGCCGCCATCGCCACGGTGTGCAAGATGAGCCGCAAACCGACGCTGCAGCCGGCCGCCTGACCCTTGCAAGCCCGCCCACGGCGGGCTTTCTTCCTTCGGTGATAGGGCTTTTTTATCCTGCGCCGTCAACTGTAATCAGACTGTAAAAATATTGTGACTAGCCGCCCAAAAATGAGTCAATTTTAATTCATTTTTGCCGAACAGCTCACTTTTCTCCGGCTTTCCGTACCTGGGACCGGCGATAAAAACTCGCATATCAACCTGATATAAAAAGAAAATAACTTTTTCTTATGCCACTTTTCAGCGGCAACTGGTCAGTGTTGCATATGCTTGTACATACAAGTATATGTTAATAAGCCCTACGCATTGTTATGCCGTGGTACTCATCCCCACCGCGGCATGGAATCTGCACCGATACTGTTTGAGGAAACTGCTGTGACTACAAATAACAAAGTTCGCAATGTCGATGTACGCGCGCCACGCGGCACACAATTAAACGCAAAAAGCTGGCTGACCGAAGCGCCGTTACGCATGCTGATGAACAACCTCGATCCTGAAGTTGCGGAGAACCCACACGAGCTGGTGGTGTACGGCGGCATCGGCCGCGCCGCGCGCGACTGGGATTGCTACGACAAGATCGTCGAAACCCTGAAAACGCTGGAAGAAGACGAAACCCTGCTGGTGCAGTCCGGCAAACCGGTCGGCGTATTCAAAACCCACAGCAACGCGCCGCGCGTGCTGATCGCCAACTCCAACCTGGTGCCGCACTGGGCAACCTGGGAACACTTCAACGAACTGGACGCCAAAGGCCTGGCGATGTACGGCCAGATGACTGCCGGCAGCTGGATCTACATCGGCAGCCAGGGCATCGTTCAGGGCACCTATGAAACCTTCGTTGAAGCGGGCCGCCAGCACTACGACGGCAGCCTGCAGGGGCGCTGGGTGCTGACCGCCGGTCTGGGCGGCATGGGCGGCGCGCAGCCGCTGGCCGCGACGCTGGCGGGCGCCTGCTCGCTGAACATCGAATGTCAGCAGAGCCGCATCGATTTCCGTCTGAAAACCCGCTACGTCGATGAGCAGGCCAAAGATCTGGACGACGCGCTGGCCCGCATCAAGAAATACACCTCAGAAGGCAAAGCCATCTCCATCGCTCTGTGCGGCAACGCGGCGGAAATCCTGCCTGAGCTGGTGCGCCGCGGCGTGCGCCCGGACATGGTCACCGACCAGACCAGCGCCCACGATCCGCTGAACGGCTACCTGCCGAAGGGCTGGAGCTGGGAAGAGTATCGCCAGCGCGCGCAAACCGAGCCGGCCAAAGTGGTCGCCGCCGCCAAGCAGTCGATGGCCGATCACGTCAAAGCCATGCTGGCGTTCCAGCAGATGGGCGTGCCAACCTTCGACTACGGCAACAACATTCGCCAGATGGCGAAAGAAACCGGCGTCGACAACGCCTTCGACTTCCCGGGCTTCGTGCCGGCCTACATCCGTCCGCTGTTCTGCCGCGGTATCGGGCCGTTCCGCTGGGCGGCGCTGTCCGGCGATCCGCAGGACATCTACAAAACCGACGCCATGGTGAAAGAGCTGATCCCGGATGACGAACACCTGCACCGCTGGCTGGACATGGCGCGCGAGCGCATCAGCTTCCAGGGCCTGCCGGCGCGCATCTGCTGGGTTGGCCTCGGCCAGCGCGCCAAGCTGGGCCTGGCGTTCAACGAGATGGTGCGCCGCGGCGAACTGTCCGCCCCGATCGTCATCGGCCGCGACCACCTGGATTCCGGCTCCGTTTCCAGCCCGAACCGTGAAACCGAAGCGATGAAAGACGGTTCCGATGCGGTTTCCGACTGGCCGTTGCTGAACGCCCTGCTGAACACCGCCAGCGGCGCCACCTGGGTTTCCCTGCACCACGGCGGCGGCGTCGGCATGGGCTTCTCCCAACACTCCGGCATGGTGATCGTCTGCGACGGCACCGACGAGGCCGCCGAGCGCATCGCCCGCGTCTTGCACAATGACCCGGCTACCGGGGTCATGCGTCACGCCGACGCCGGTTACGATATCGCTATCGACTGCGCCCGCGAGCAAGGCCTGAACCTGCCGATGGTTGCCGCGACCCAAGGAGAAAAAGCATGAAAGCGCTGACTATTCGCCCAGGCAAACTGACGCTGGCCCAGCTACGCGACGTGTATCAACATCCGGTGACGCTGACGCTGGACGACAACGCCTACGGCCCTATCCAACAGAGCGTGGCCTGCGTGGAACGCATCGTTGAAGAAAACCGCACCACTTACGGCATCAACACCGGGTTTGGCCTACTGGCTTCGACCCGCATCGCCCGCGACGATTTGGAAAACCTGCAGCGTTCGATCGTGCTGTCACACGCCGCCGGCGTGGGCGAGCCGACCGACGACAACCTGGTGCGCCTGATCATGGTGCTGAAGATCAACAGCCTGTCGCGCGGCTTCTCCGGCATTCGTCTGGAAGTCATTCAGGCGCTGATCGCGCTGGTCAACGCCGAAGTTTATCCGCATATTCCGCTGAAAGGCTCAGTCGGCGCCTCCGGCGACCTGGCGCCGCTGGCGCACATGAGCCTGGTGTTGCTGGGCGAAGGCCAGGCGCGCCATCAGGGCCAATGGCTGCCGGCGACCGAAGCGCTGGCCAAAGCCGGCCTGAAACCGCTGACGCTGGCGGCGAAAGAGGGCCTGGCGCTGCTGAACGGCACCCAAGTCTCCGCCGCCTTCGCGCTGCGCGGCCTGTTCGATGCCGAAGATCTGTTCGCCGCTGCGACCGTGGCGGGCAGTCTGACGGTGGAAGCGGCGTTGGGCTCTCGCAGCCCGTTCGATGCGCGTATCCACGAGGTGCGCGGCCAGCGCGGCCAGATCGACGCCGCCCTCGCCTATCGCCACCTGCTCGGCGCGCGCAGCGAAGTCTCCGACTCGCACCGCAACTGTGAAAAAGTGCAGGATCCTTACTCCCTGCGCTGCCAGCCACAGGTGATGGGCGCCTGCCTGACGCAGATCCGCCAGGCCGCCGAGGTGCTGGAAATCGAAGCCAACGCCGTCTCCGATAACCCGCTGGTGTTCGCCGAACAGGGCGACGTGCTGTCCGGCGGCAACTTCCACGCCGAACCGGTAGCGATGGCCGCCGATAACCTGGCGCTGGCGTTTGCCGAAATCGGTTCGCTGTCCGAACGCCGCATCTCGCTGATGATGGACAAACACATGTCGCAACTGCCGCCGTTCCTGGTGGAAAACGGCGGCGTGAACTCCGGCTTCATGATCGCCCAGGTCACCGCCGCGGCGCTGGCCAGCGAAAACAAAGCGCTGGCGCATCCGTCGAGCGTCGACAGCATCCCGACCTCCGCCAACCAGGAAGACCACGTCTCCATGGCGCCGGCCGCCGGTCGCCGCCTGTGGAGCATGGCGGACAACGTGCGCGGCATTCTGGCGGTCGAATGGCTGGCCGCCTGCCAGGGCCTGGATTTCCGCAACGGCCTGAAGACCTCGGAAGGTCTGGAGCAGGCGCGCCGTCTGCTGCGCGAGCATGTCAGTTTCTACGACAAGGATCGTTTCTTCGCCCCCGACATTGAAGCCGCCAGCCAACTTTTGGCGGCCGGTCACCTGACATCGCTGCTGCCTGCGGCGCTGCTGCCTAGCCAGGCATAATCATCACACACTGAATCACGCAGTTTGTTCTGCCCCGCCGGGTGCATTCCACCCGGCGCGGGCAGCGCGTGCCTGTTCGGCAAACACTTAACGGGAAACAACATGCGTAACGAAACGACACAACTCAGACGCGGACTAAACGCGCGGCATATCCGTTTCATGGCTCTCGGCTCGGCGATCGGCACCGGCCTGTTCTATGGCTCCGCCGGCGCCATCCAGCTGGCCGGCCCGGCCGTGCTGCTGGCCTACCTGGTGGGCGGCGCGGCGGTGTTCATGGTGATGCGCGCACTGGGTGAAATGGCGGTACACCAGCCGGTTTCCGGCTCGTTCGGCCACTACGCCAGCCACTATCTCGGCCCGCTGGCCGGGTTCCTCACCGGTTGGACCTACACCTTCGAAATGGTGATCGTCGCCCTGGCGGACGTCACCGCCTTCGGCATTTATATGGGGCTGTGGTTCCCGGAGGTCGCTCAGTGGGTTTGGGTGCTCAGCATCATCCTGTTTATCGGCGCGCTCAACCTGTGCAGCGTCAAGGTCTTCGGCGAGCTGGAGTTCTGGCTGTCGCTGGTCAAAGTCGCCGCCATCGTGGCGATGATCGTCGGCGGTGCGGCGGTGATGCTGTTCGGTTTCGGGCAAACCCAGCACGCCACCGGTATCAGCAACCTGTGGCAACACGGCGGCTTTATGCCTAACGGCTTCGGCGGTGTGGTCGCGTCATTGGCAGTGGTGATGTTCGCCTTCGGCGGCATCGAGATCATCGGCATTACCGCCAGCGAGGCGAAAGACCCCGCCAAAGTGCTGCCGAAGGCGATCAACGCCGTACCGGTGCGCATCCTGCTGTTTTACGTGCTGACGCTGACGGTGCTGATGGCGATCTATCCGTGGAACAGTATCGGCCAGAACGGCAGCCCGTTCGTCGAGATTTTCAGCAACCTTGGCATCAGTTCCGCCGCCAACGTGCTGAACGTGGTGGTGATCACCGCGGCCATTTCGGCCATCAACAGCGACATCTTCGGCGCCGGCCGCATGATGTACGGCATGGCGCAGGACGGCCAGGCGCCGCGCAGCTTCACCAAACTGACCGCCAGCGGCGTGCCGTGGATGACGGTGCTGGTGATGTCAGTCGCCCTGCTGCTGGCGGTGGTGCTCAACTACCTGATCCCGGAGAAGGTCTTCATGATCATCGCCTCGATCGCCACCTTCGCCACCGTCTGGGTGTGGCTGATGATCCTGCTGTCGCAGATCGTCATGCGCCGCACGCTGTCGCCGGAAGAAACTCGTCAGTTGAGCTTCCCGGTGCCGTGGTGGCCGGTGGCGCCGGCATTGGCGACCGCCTTTATGGCGTTCGTCATCGGCCTGCTCGGCTACTTCGAAGAGAGCCGCATCGCGCTGTACGTCGGGCTGGTGTGGATCGCTTTACTCACCGTGGCTTACTGGCTGTGGGTGCGCAAAAAAGGCGGCGGCTCGCCGGTGACCGCGGCGACGCAACAGATGTAACGCCCGCTGTTGATAAAACCCGCTGCGGCGGGTTTTTTTATTGCGCTTGCGCCAGCGCCTGCAGGATATCGGCCTGCAGATCGTCAAACGCCTCCAGCCCGGCGGACAGCCGCACCAGCCCCTCGCTGATGTGGTGCCGTTTCCGCTCTTCCGGCGTGTAGGCCGAGTGCGTCATGCTGGCCGGGTGTTGCGCCAGGCTTTCGCAATCGCCCAGGCTGACCGCGCGCAAAATGAGCTGCAGCGCATTGAGGAAGCGAATGCCTGCACGCATGCCGCCCCGCAGTTCAAACGCCAGCATGCCGCCGGGGCGCGCCATTTGCCGCTGCGCCAACGCATGCTGCGGGAAGTTCACCAGGCCGGGGTAATACACCCGCTCGACCGCCGGATGCTCCGCCAACATCTCTGCCAGGCGCTGCGCGTTATCGCAATGACGTTCCATGCGCAGCGGCAAGGTTTTCATCCCACGCAGCACCAGCGCGGCATCCTGCGCCGACAGTACCGCCCCGTTCATGTCCTTTAACCCCTCCAGACGGATCGCCTCGGCCAACGCCTGACGCGTCACCGCTATCCCGGCCAAGAGATCGCCGTGCCCGCCGAGGTACTTGGTCGCCGAGTGCACCACGATATCGGCACCTAACGCCAAGGGCCGCTGTAGATAGGGCGTGCAGTAGGTATTGTCCACCAGCAGCAGCGCCTGATGCCGATGGGCGATCTCCGCTACGGCGGCGATATCGACCAAGCGCATATTGGGATTGGCCGGGGTTTCGCAATACACCAGTCGGGTATGCGGACCCATGGCCGACGCTAGCCGCTCCGGCCGGGTCAGGTCAACGTGGGTTATCTTGACGCCGAAGCGTGCCAAGCCATGATGAAAGTAGCTGAAGGTACAGCCATAGACGGTTTCATCGACAATCAGCTCATCGCCCGGTCTGAGCAGCGTCCAGCAACACGCGGTGATCGCCCCCATACCGGAAGCGAACGCCACCGCCGCCTCCCCCTCCTCCAGGTTGGCGATGCGTTGCTCGAGCAGGGTTAACGTCGGATTGGCGATGCGCGAATAAAAGTACCCCGGCTCGGTGCCGGCAAAGCAGGCACCGCCGTATTCCGCGGTGGGAAAAGCAAACGTAGAGCTCATAAACACCGGCGGAGACAGTGCCCCCTGATACCGCTTCGGATCGTAGCCGTAATGAATAGCCCGGGTGGCAAAGTCGTGGCCAACTGCTGTAGCGGACATAACACAACTCCTTACCTGAGTGGGTGAAGCTTAATTCGTTGATTCATCCGAAAGGGCCGGCGGCAATGCGCTGTCTCGCGTGCGCTGGCCGATGATTTGTAAAGTACGCAGCAGCAGCGTCAACCCCAGCAGGGTATCCGGCTGCTTCAGCAAGGCGTACAGCGCGCGAAAACTGGCCGGCGGAGGATTCAATTGCAGCTCGCTGTGCGCCATCTGCAACGCAGTCCCCCCCTCCCAACCGACCGTAACCAGCCCTTCAAACACGCCGGCCAGTTTCTCCACCAGCGCGTTGTCGGCGATATCCACCACGTCCGACAACAGCGACAACAGATCGACCACGTTATCCAACCGCCCGCCCGCCAGCAGCGGCTGCAATTTCTCGAGCAACGCCGCCAATGATTGCAGGTCCGCCGCATGCACCGTGCTTTCCGTCATATCAGCCCCCTTACCGTGGCCCAGTAAAGGCCACGGTTAAACCCATTACGCAGCATGCCGCCTACCTTGGTGGCGGGCGTCGGCAGTACGTCATGCCGGTAGTCGTAGACCAGCGGCATGCCGGCATTCAGCCCCATTTGCGCGACCGCCTGCACCTTGCCATCGTAATGGCTCACGGGCTGGCCCAGCCGCATTTCCGCCACGATGTTGTCGGCAATGACCGGCGCCTGATTATGGCAAGAGCCGCCGGCCTTGCTGACCGGCAAATCCACGGTATCGCCGATCACATATACGCCCTGCAGACCGTAGACCTGCAGCGTTTGATGATCGGTTGGCAGCCAGCCTTCGCCGTTTTGACTCTCGCTCAACCCGGTATTGCGCACCGCCTCGACTGCGCGAATCGGCGGCGTTGCCATCAGAATGTCGAACGGCTGTTCTTCCCCTTCGGCGGAATAGGCGATGTTACGCTGGGCGTCTACCCGGCTGAGGGTAAACCCTCGCTGGTGGCGAATGTCGCGCGCGGCAAAAATGGCGGGCAGCGCTTCGCCGGTCGGCCGCTGCAAAAACAGGCAGTTGCGCAGCAGTTGGGAAATGGTCGGGTAGGTGTACACAATCTCTACCGCCTTGCGCACGCCGCGCCGCCGCAGGTAGTCGTCCAGCATCAAGGTGGTTTCGATCGGCGCAATGCCGCACTGATGGGGCACGTTGGGCGTTTCGGGGAAGGACACGGTGATGAAAATTCGGCCTTTTTCGATCGTCGCCAGCTTATGCGCCAGCCGCCTGGCGGCCTGATACTGATAAAAATGATCGCCCGCCTGCGCCAATCCTTCGATGCGTTCTGGCCAAGGGACACAGCCGGTAGCAAAGACCAGAAAGTCATAGGAATAAATTTTACCGCTTTGCGTAGCTATACTTCGCTGTTTTAAATCGAAAGATTGCGCTTTATCAACAATAAACTGTATTTCAGGCCGCAATAAACTCCGCTGTGAACGCGTGAGCTCTTGCTTGAAAAAAGCATTGAACGCCACATACATAAACGCCGGCTTGTAATAATGCAGCGGCGAATCCGATATCATTAATAACTCGAC
Source organism: Serratia sp. CY47444 (assembly GCF_052168635.1). Lineage (NCBI taxonomy): Bacteria > Pseudomonadati > Pseudomonadota > Gammaproteobacteria > Enterobacterales > Yersiniaceae > Serratia > Serratia sp. CY47444. The sequence goes on along the minus strand of NZ_JBJNMH010000007.1, from coordinate 145,514 downwards.
TTTATTATTAATAATCTCTTGGTGTAATTTTGCGGCCAATAAATTGGCCAGGATGGTGCCGCCGGTTCCACCGCCGGTAATGATGATTCGCTGTCGCATCAAGCCCCCGCTCAACCGGCCAGCAAGCCGGCAGTATTAAGGTATGGTGATGATGAAGTTCTACGGCAGAACGGCGAGAAATAAACTGCCTTATTGGCAGTCTAGTAACGAATAGTTATAAAGCAAATAAAATGGGAATATAAAAACGGGAAAGAGAGATATCGGAATAAATTTACCCCGTTAAAAACTACCGTTTTTAATAAATAACTACTGGTTAATATATCGGTTATAGCCACAAAAAAACCCGCCGCAGCGGGTTTTTATTTAACAACCGAATCGGTCGAACTTACTGGCCTTTAACTTCTTTCAGGCCGTTGAATGGCGCACGGTCACCCAGCGCTTCTTCGATACGGATCAGTTGGTTGTATTTAGCAACGCGGTCAGAACGGCTCATGGAGCCGGTTTTGATCTGGCCAGCCGCAGTCCCTACCGCCAGGTCGGCGATGGTCGCGTCTTCGGTTTCACCGGAACGGTGAGAGATCACCGCGGTGTAACCAGCGTCTTTCGCCATCTTGATTGCAGCCAGCGTTTCGGTCAGAGAACCGATCTGGTTGAATTTGATCAGAATGGAGTTAGCGATGCCTTTCTCGATGCCTTCTTTCAGGATCTTGGTGTTGGTCACGAACAGGTCGTCGCCCACCAGCTGAATTTTGTCGCCCAGCACTTTGGTCTGGTAAGCGAAGCCCGCCCAGTCAGATTCATCCAAGCCGTCTTCGATAGACACGATTGGGTACTGTTTGGTCAGCTCTTCCAGGAAGTGAGTGAACTCTTCGGAAGTGAAGGCTTTATTGCCTTCGCCGGCCAGCACGTATTTACCGTCTTTGTAGAATTCGGAAGCCGCGCAGTCCATCGCCAGAGTAACGTCTTTGCCCAGCTCGTAGCCCGCCGCTTTTACCGCTTCAGCGATAACGGCCAGCGCTTCGGCGTTGGAACCCAGGTTTGGCGCGTAGCCGCCTTCGTCGCCCACGGCGGTGTTCATGCCTTTGGCTTTCAGAACTTTCGCCAGGTGGTGGAACACTTCAGAACCGATGCGCACCGCTTCTTTCAGGGTCTTCGCGCCAACCGGCTGAATCATGAATTCCTGAATGTCGACGTTGTTGTCAGCGTGCTCGCCGCCGTTGATGATGTTCATCATCGGCAGTGGCATGGAGAATTTGCCTGGGGTGCCGTTCAGTTCAGCGATGTGCTCATACAGCGGCATGCCTTTAGAGGCTGCGGCCGCTTTCGCTGCTGCCAGGGAAACCGCCAGAATGGCGTTGGCGCCGAAGTTGGATTTGTTTTCGGTGCCGTCCAGATCGATCATGATCTTGTCGATGTTCGCCTGGTCTTTGGCATCTTTACCCAGTACTGCCTGAGCAATCGGACCGTTTACTGCAGCAACGGCTTTCAGTACGCCTTTACCCAGGAAACGAGACTTGTCACCGTCACGCAGTTCCAGCGCTTCGCGGGAACCGGTAGAAGCACCTGACGGCGCAGCAGCCAAGCCGACGAAACCGCCTTCCAGATGAACTTCGGCTTCAACAGTCGGGTTACCGCGGGAGTCGATGATTTCACGACCGATGACTTTAACGATTTTGGACATTAGGTTTTCCTCAGTACAAGTTAAACTAAAACTCCAGACAAACAGCGCGCGGTTCTCACCGCGCGCCGCCCACCAAATATTTTATTTCACCTGGCGCTTCTGATGCTCGCCTGCGGCTTTCACGAAGCCGGCGAACAGCGGATGCCCATCACGCGGCGTAGACGTAAATTCCGGGTGGAACTGACAGGCTACAAACCACGGGTGATTCGGCAGTTCAATGATCTCGACCAGCTTGTTGTCGGCGGAACGACCGGCGACACGCAGCCCTGCGGCTTCGATCTGCTTCAACAGCATGTTGTTAACTTCGTAACGGTGACGATGACGCTCGACAATGGTCGGTTCGCCGTACAGCTGACGCACCAGGCTGTTGTCGCTCAGGTTGCACTGTTGGCCACCTACGCGCATCGTGCCGCCCAAATCGCTTTCTTCGCTGCGCACTTCGACGTTGCCGTCTTCGTCGCGCCATTCGGTGATCAACGCCACCACCGGGTACTTACAGTCTGGCATAAACTCGGTGGAGTTGGCGTTTTCCATGCCGGCCACGTTGCGAGCGAACTCCATCAACGCCACCTGCATGCCCAGGCAAATGCCCAGGTAAGGAATGTTGTTCTCGCGCGCATAGCGTGCGGTCATCACTTTGCCTTCCACGCCGCGGTAGCCGAAGCCGCCCGGGATCAGGATCGCATCCAGCCCTTTCAGCACTTCCACGCCGCGGGTTTCTACGTCCTGCGAGTCGATCAGCTTGATGTTCACGGTCAGACGGTTTTTCAGCCCGCCGTGTTTCAGCGCTTCGATCACCGACTTGTAGGCATCCGGCAGCTCAACGTATTTGCCGACCATTCCGATGGTCACTTCGCCGCCCGGATTGGCTTCTTCGTAGATCACCTGTTCCCATTCGGCCAGGTTGGCTTCCGGTGCGTTCAAGCTGAATCGTTTACAAATATAATCGTCCAGCCCCTGAGATTTCAATAGGCCTGGGATTTTATAAATAGAATCAACGTCTTTCAGAGAGATAACCGCTTTTTCCGGCACGTTGCAGAAAAGCGCGATTTTAGCGCGTTCGTTAGCAGGAACCGCGCGATCGGAACGGCAAATCAGCACATCAGGCTGAATACCGATGGAAAGCAGCTCTTTTACGGAATGCTGGGTCGGCTTGGTTTTCACTTCGCCGGCCGCCGCCATGTACGGCACCAGCGTCAGGTGCATGTACAGAGTGTGCTCGCGGCCCACTTCCACCGCCATCTGACGGATGGCTTCGAGGAACGGCAGCGATTCGATATCGCCGACGGTGCCGCCGATTTCCACCAGCACCACATCGTGGCCTTCGCCACCTTCGATGATGCGCTCTTTGATCGCGTTGGTGATGTGCGGAATGACCTGCACGGTCGCACCCAGATAGTCGCCGCGGCGTTCTTTACGCAGCACGTCGGAGTAGATGCGGCCGGTGGTGAAGTTGTTGCGACGCGACATTTTGGTGCGGATGAAGCGCTCGTAGTGACCCAAATCCAGATCGGTTTCTGCGCCGTCTTCGGTGACGAAAACTTCCCCATGCTGAATCGGGCTCATGGTGCCCGGATCCACGTTGATGTACGGGTCCAGTTTCATGATGGTAACGTTGAGGCCACGGGCTTCAAGAATAGCCGCCAGAGAGGCTGCGGCAATGCCTTTACCCAGAGAGGATACGACCCCGCCGGTCACAAAAATATAATTAGTTGTCATGCTGAACCTGAGAGTTTAGGTTTAAAGACGATGGAAGAACCAGGACGGGAAAGTAGTATACCCGAACCTCTCCTGACCTACAAACGATCGTTTTGCTGTCCATCATCTCGGCCGCCCTCCCGTGTTCATCAGGGTTTACTCCGCCGGCGCCGCCTAAACCCTCTAGGAAATACAAAGAGTTAGCGGAGAAAATTTCTTTTTACCGCCCCTATCGAGCGATAAAACGCCTTAGATTTCAGTTTGTTGGCCTTTTGCTGCCGACGGCAGCCCTGCGCCTGTGACCTGACCGTAAGCTTAACCGTTTCAGCCTGAGTGAACCTTGTTTGCGATCAACATTGTCGTTGCAGCGATTCAACTTTCCTTGCGCTTCACCTGCTGCCAGGCGTCTTCCATCTGCTCCAGCGTGGCGTCCTCCAACCGCAGCCCGCGTTGCTGGACGATCGCCTCCACCTCCCGGAAGCGGCGTTCGAACTTGCGGTTCGCCGCCTGCAGCGCGTTCTCGGCCTTGTGGCCCAAATGGCGCGACAGGTTCACGGTGGCGAACAGCAGATCGCCGATCTCCTCTTCCAGCTTGCTCTCATCAACCACCGCCTGGCGGGCTTCGTGCATCACTTCGTCGATCTCTTCATACACTTTGTCCAGCACCGGGCCCAGCGTGTTCCAGTCGAAGCCGACCGAGGCGCAGCGTTTTTGGATCTTTTGCGCCTTCATCAACGCCGGCAACGCCTGCGGAATGTCGTCCAGCACCGAGTGCAGCGCTTTTTCGGCGCGCTCGCCGGCCTTGAGCTGCTCCCAGCGCGCCGCCACGGCTTCGCTGTCTCCGCCCTTGGCGTCGCCGAAGATGTGCGGATGACGGCGCTCCAGCTTGTCGCTGATGGCGGTGCACACCTCATCAAAATCGAACAGCCCCTGTTCCTGCCCCATCTGGGCGTAGAACACCACCTGGAACAGCAAGTCGCCCAGTTCGTCGCGCAGATCGGCGTAGTCCTGCCGTTCGATGGCGTCCAGCACTTCGTAGGTCTCTTCCAACGTATAAGGCGCAATGGTGGCGAAGGTTTGCTTGCGGTCCCACGAGCAGCCGAGCTGCGGGTCGCGCAGCGTTTTCATGATGTTCAGCAGACGCTGCAGCGGAGTGGATTGGGTCATAAAAAATCTCTGAGAAAGAATGGGGGCGCAGGGGAGCGCCCGCAGAATTCATGGATTTCGGGCCGCATCCGCTATCGATACGGCCCGAAAGGCGATATGGGCTTAGTTGCCGTGCAAACGCTTGGCGTCTATCACGTCCGGCAGTTGGTTCAGCTTCGCCAGCACCCGGCTCAACACCTGCTGGTTGTAGATTTCGATATCCATGTCGATAGTGGCCAACTGCTTCTTGGTATCGCTGCGGCTGGCGACGCCCAGCACGTTGACCTTTTCGTTGGCCAGAATGGTGGTGATATCGCGCAGCAGCCCGCTGCGATCGTTGGCCATCACGCGCACCACCAGCGAATAACCGCTGGAGTAGCTTTCGCCCCACACCGCATCGACGATGCGCTCCGGCGCATGCGATTGCAGATCGACCAGCTGATCGCAGTCCGCACGGTGGATCGAAATACCGCGCCCCTGGGTAATAAAACCGACGATGTCGTCGCCCGGGATCGGCTGGCAGCAGCGGGCGATGTGGTGCATCAGGTTGCCCACGCCCTCCACCACCACGCGGCCGTTATCCTTGTTGCGGGTCGGCGGCGGCGCTTTCTGCTGCACCAGCTGGCGCAGCGCCTCGCGATCCTGCTCTTCGGCGCTCGGCTTGTTGAACTTGCCCTGCAGGTAATTCACCATCTGGTTCAGGCGAATGTCCCCGCCGCCGATCGCCGCCAACACCTCGTCCAGCGAGTTCATGTTGTAGCGCGGGATCAACAGCTTCTCAGCCTCTTTCAGGCTGATGCCGAGATGCTCCAGTTCGTTGTCCAGCATCTGGCGGCCGGCGAGAATGTTCTTGTCGCGATCCTGCTTGCGGAACCAGTTGTGGATCTTCGAGCGCCCGCGGCTGGTGGTCACGTAGCCCAGGTTCGGGTTCAGCCAGTCGCGGCTCGGGTTTGGCTGTTTCTGGGTGATGATCTCAATCTGATCGCCCATCTTCAGCTGATAGGTAAACGGCACGATGCGGCCGCCGATCTTGGCGCCGATGCAGCGGTGACCGACGTCGCTGTGAATGTGGTAAGCGAAATCGAGCGGCGTGGAGCCGGCCGGCAGATCCACCACGTCGCCTTTCGGGGTAAAGACATAGACCCGATCGTCGAACACCTGGCTGCGCACTTCGTCGAGCATTTCGCCGGAGTCCGCCATCTCTTCCTGCCAGGCGATGAGCTTACGCAGCCAGGCGATGCGCTCTTCGTAGCCGGAGCGCACGGTCACGCCCGCGCCCTCTTTGTACTTCCAGTGTGCGGCCACGCCCAGCTCGGCGTCTTCATGCATTTGCCGGGTGCGGATCTGAATCTCGACGGTTTTGCCGCGCGGCCCCAGCACCACGGTGTGGATCGACTGGTAGCCGTTGGGTTTCGGGTTGGCGACGTAGTCGTCGAACTCGTCCGGCAGGTGGCGGAAGTGGGTATGCACGATGCCCAACGCCGCGTAGCAATCCTGTAGACGCTCCGCCACGATGCGCACCGCGCGCACGTCGAACAGTTCGTCAAACGCCAGGTGCTTTTTCTGCATCTTGCGCCAGATGCTGTAGATGTGTTTCGGCCGGCCGTAAATCTCCACCCGAATGCCTTCTTTGGCCATCTCGGCGCGCAGCCCGGCGACGAAGTCGTCGATGAACTGTTCGCGATCGATGCGGCGCTCATGCAACAGCTTGGCGATGCGCTTGTATTCTTCCGGGTGCAGGTAGCGGAAGCAGAAATCTTCCAGCTCCCACTTCAGTTGGCCGATGCCGAGCCGGTTAGCCAGCGGGGCGTAGATGTTGGAACACTCTTTCGCCGCCAGCACACGTTCGTCTTCCGGCGCGTCTTTCACCTCGCGCAGGTGGGCGATACGTTCCGCCAGCTTGATGACCACGCAGCGGAAATCCTCCACCATCGCCAACAGCATGCGGCGCACGTTGTCGACCTGTTCGGAGGCCATCGAGTCGTTTTGGGTGGCTTTCAGTTGACGAATGGCGTCCATGTCGCGCACGCCGTGCACCAGCGCGACGATGCCATTGCCGAACGCTTCGGTCAGGGTCTCTTCCTGCACGATGCCGGCGTCCACCAGCGGGAACAGCAGCGCGGCGCGCATACTGTCGTTGTCCATGCTCAGCGTCGAGAGGATTTCCACCATCTCCAGGCCGCGCCACAGCAGCAGCGAGGCGTCGGGATGGTTTTGGGTCTGCTGCTCACAATAACGCCAGGTTGCGGCCAATCGCTCACATGACTGCGGGTTGGGTAGCCCCAAGCCGGCGATCCACTCATCGAGAGCGAACTCACCCGCCGTATTCAGATGTGCACTTCTTACCGCAACCATAACTTCTCCCTACTTTGCAGCGACCTCTGGCGCGCGCTCGTTGATAAACAGCGCCATTGATTCAAGATGCCCCGTGTGCGGAAACATATCCAACATCCGCACGCGCGCAAGACGATAACCGGCGTTCAACAGCACTTTGCTGTCGCGAGCCAGCGTGGTGGGGTTACAGGAAACATACACCACCCGCGCCGGCGCCAGTTTTACAATGTGTGACATCACCCCGGCCGCACCGGCGCGGGCGGGATCCAGCATCACCTTATCAAACCCTTGTGCTGCCCAAGGTTGCCGCTCAACGTCGTCCTCCAGATTCTCATGGAAGAACGACGCATTATTCAGCTTATTCTTATGTGCATTATATTGCCCATTCGCTACCAGCGTGGCAACACCTTCGATGCCCACCACCGCAGCGGCGCGGCGCGCCAGCGGCAGGGTGAAATTCCCCATGCCGCAGAACAGGTCCAGCACCCGATCATTGGGTTGAATGTCGAGCCATTCAAGGGCCTGCGCCACCATTTGTTGGTTTACGGCGTCATTGACCTGAATAAAGTCGCGCGGACTGAAGTCTAAGCGTAGCCCGTCAACCTGATAATACGGCGTTTCACCGCACAGTTTTTCCACGCGGTCGCTGTCCGGCGCCAGATAAACAGCGACGTTTTCCCGCTCGCCAAACGCCAACAGCGCCTGGCGATCCGCCTCTTTCAGGGCATCGAGATGGCGCAGCACCAGCAGCGGGCCGTTATCCGCCAGCACCAGCTCCACATGCCCCAGCCGCCGCACCGCCTGCAGCCCGCTCAGGCAGGCGCGCACCGGCGCCAGCAGCTGTTCCAGCTCCGGGCGCAGCACCGGGCAGTGCTCCACCGCTACCAGCTCGCTGGAGGCCGCCTGTCGAAACCCCATCATCAGGCGCTGCAACTTCGGCTGCCACGCCAGGCTCAGGCGGGCGCGGCGGCGATAACCGTATTCCGGGCCGGCGATCACCGGTTCCTGCTGCGGGGTCACCCCGGTTTCGCGGGCGATCATGCGCACCAGCGCCGCCGCCTTGCTCTGCTGCTGCAGTGCCTCATCCGCATGCTGCTGCTGGCAGCCGCCGCACACGCCGAAATGCGGACAGCGCGGTGCCACCCGCTGCGGGCTGCGGCTCAGCAGGCGCTTGAGCTTGCCTTTGGCGAACTGGCGCTTGTCTTCGGTCAGCTGGATTTCCGCCTGCTCGCCCGGCAATACGCCCGGCACGAACACCGCTTTGCCGTCGTGGCGCGCCACGCCCTGGCCGAAAGGATCGAGATCGCTCACCGTCACGGTGAAGATTTGTGAGCTCTGCCGGGTCGTCACGCGGCGTTTGGGAGAGTAGAATTGCGCCATATTTGTCGATTGTGTGCTGGTTCATTAAGCTAGTGTCAGCTGTCAATTCTCCCACATTGGAATCCCATGACCAAATACAGCCTGCGTGCGCGCATGATGATCCTGATTCTGGCCCCGACCTTGCTGATTGGTTTGCTGCTCAGCACCTTCTTCGTGGTGCACCGCTATAACGAGCTGCAGGAGCAATTGGTCGACGCCGGCGCCAGCATCATCGAGCCGCTGGCGGTGGCCAGCGAGTACGGCATGACGTTCCGCAGCCGCGAATCGGTCAGGCAGTTGGTCAGCCTGTTGCACCGCCGCCATTCGGACATCGTGCGTTCGATCACCGTGTTCGATGCGCAGAACAATTTGTTCGTCACCTCCAATTATCATCACAACTTCGCTCAGCTGCAGCTGCCGAAAGGCGTGCCGTTGCCCACCGAGCTGATGCTCACCCGACGCGGCGATTCGCTGATCCTCCGCACGCCGATCCTGTCGGAAAACCAATATCCGGATGAAACCGCTGACGGCGGCAGCCACCCCGACAACAACCTGGGCTATGTGGCGATCGAGCTGGATCTGCAGTCGGTGCGGTTGCAGCAATATAAAGAGGTGTTCGTCTCCACCCTGCTGCTGTTGCTGTGCATGTGTATCGCCATCCTGTTTGCTTACCGGCTGATGCGCGACGTGACCGGCCCGATCCGCAACATGGTGAACACCGTCGACCGCATCCGCCGCGGCCAGCTCGACAGCCGCGTGGAGGGCTACATGCTCGGCGAGCTGCACATGCTGAAGAACGGCATCAACTCGATGGCGATGTCGCTTACCGCCTATCACGAAGAGATGCAGCAGAACATCGATCAGGCCACCTCCGACCTGCGTGAAACGCTGGAGCAAATGGAGATCCAGAACGTCGAGCTGGATTTGGCGAAAAAACGCGCGCAGGAGGCAGCGCGCATCAAGTCCGAATTCCTGGCCAACATGTCGCACGAGCTGCGTACCCCGCTCAACGGCGTGATCGGTTTTACCCGCCAGATGCTGAAAACCGATCTGAGCGCAACCCAAACCGATTATTTGCAGACCATCGAACGCTCGGCCAACAACCTGCTGACCATCATCAACGATGTGCTGGACTTCTCCAAGCTGGAGGCCGGCAAGCTGGTGCTGGAGCATATTCCGTTCGCCCTGCGCGAAACGCTGGACGAAGTGGTGGTGCTGCTGGCCCCCAGCGCCCACGACAAAGGGCTGGAGCTGACGCTGGATGTGCACAACGACGTGCCGGAGCAGGTGATCGGCGACTCGCTGCGCCTGCAGCAAATCATCACCAACTTGCTGGGGAACGCCATCAAGTTCACCGAAACTGGCAATATCGATATCCGCGTCGAGCTGCGCAAACAGCTGGATCGCCGGGTGGAAGTGGAAGTGCAGATCCACGACACCGGCATCGGCATCTCCGAACGCCAGCAGTCGCAGCTGTTCCAGGCATTCCGTCAGGCAGACGCCAGCATCTCCCGCCGCCACGGCGGCACCGGGCTAGGGTTGGTGATCACGCAAAAGCTGGTGAAGGAGATGGGCGGCGACATCTGCTTCCACAGCCAGCTGAATCGCGGCTCGACCTTCTGGTTCCACATCACGCTGGATCTGAACGAGGGCATGCTGTCGCTGGCGCCGAGCCTGCCGGATCTGAACGGCAAAACGCTGGCCTATATCGAGTCCAACCCGACGGCGGCACAGGCGACGCTCAACATGCTCAGCGTCACGCAGCTGGTGATCACCCACTCGCCGACGCTGGGCCAGCTGCCGTCAGGCCATTACGATTTCCTGCTGGCCGGCGTGCCGATCCCGTTCCGCGACAACATGGCGCAGCATCAGGACAAATTGTTGGCCTCGCTGAAGCTGGCCGATCGGGTGATTCTGGCGCTGCCGTGCCAGGCGCAGATCGACGCCGAACTGCTCAAGCAACAAGGTGCGCTTGGCTGCCTGATCAAGCCTATCACCAGCACGCGTCTGTTCCCGCTGCTGAGAATGGAGACGCCCGATCGGCTCGCCGCCCCACCTGAGCGTAAACGTCTGCCGCTGACGGTGATGGCGGTGGACGACAACCCGGCCAACCTGAAGCTGATCGGCACGCTGCTGGGCGAACAGGTGGAAAAAACGCTGCTGTGCGAGAGCGGTGAGGAAGCGCTGGCGCTGGCGCGCAACAACGTGCTGGATCTGATCCTGATGGACATTCAAATGCCGAAGATGGACGGCATTCACGCCAGCGAACTGATCCGCCAACTGCCGCACCACAACTCTACGCCGATCGTCGCCGTCACTGCCCATGCCGCCAGCGGCGAACGCGAGCATCTGCTGCAGGCCGGGATGGACGACTACCTGGCCAAGCCGATCGACGAGAAAATGCTGACCCGCGTGCTGTCGCGCTACCACAGCGGCGACGTGGAAAGCGCCGTCGCCGACGATGCCCCGCTGTCGCTCGACTGGCCGCTGGCGCTGCGCCAGGCGGCCAATAAACCGGATCTGGCGCGCGATCTGCTGCAAATGCTGCTCGATTTCCTGCCGCAGGTGCGCGAACGGGTGCAGGCGCTGCTCGAGGGGCAACACGACGACGAGATCCTCGACCTGGTCCATAAGCTGCACGGCAGCTGCAGCTACAGCGGCGTGCCGCGCCTCAAGCAGCTGTGTTTCTACCTCGAGCGGCAGCTGCGCCAGGGCATCACCAACGACGAACTGGAGCCGGAGTGGCTGGAGCTGTTGGATGAGATTGAACTGGTGATCCACGCGGCGCGCGCGCATCTGGCGCAACCGACCTGAATCCTCAGGCCATAATGCAAAAAGGCACGCCGTAGCGTGCCTTTGTTGCTTTTAGCGCCTGACGTTTATCACTGCGCCAGCAGGTACAGTTGGCTATCGCCACGCTGAATATTCAACGCCAGCACCGACGGTTTGCTGTCGAGGATTTTACGCAGCTCGCCCAGGTTCTGGATCGGCTGTTGGTTCACGCCCAGGATCACGTCGCCCTTTTTCAGGCCGATGCGCGCGGCGGCGCTGCCGGCTTTCACGCTGTCGACCTTGACGCCTTTCACGTTGCCGACCTGGGTATTGCTCAGCTCGGCGCCTTCAATGCCGGTGTAGATATTGCCCGAGGCCACCTGGGTCTGCGCGCTTTGCTCCAGCGTGACGTCAATCGTTACCGGCTTGCCGTCGCGAATAATGCCCAGCGACATCTTGCTGCCGACCGGCAGCGTGCCGATCTCCGCCCGGAACGAGGCGAAGCTGGAGATGGCCTTGCCGTTCATGGTGACGATCACGTCGCCGGCCTTGATGCCCGCCTTCGCGGCGGAAGATTTCGGCATTACCTGGCTGACGAAGGCCCCGCGCTGCGCATCGACCTTCATCGCCTTGGCCAGCTCAGAGTTCAGCTCGGTGCCCATGATACCCAGCTCGCCGCGTTTCACCTGGCCATACTCGACCATTTGCGCCGTCAGGTTTTTCACCATGTTGCTCGGAATAGCGAAGCCGATACCGATATTGCCGCCGTCCGGCGCCAGGATCGCGGTGTTGATGCCGATCAGCTCGCCGTTCAGGTTAACCAGCGCGCCGCCGGAGTTACCGCGGTTGATCGCCGCATCGGTCTGGATAAAGTTTTCGTAGTTTTCGATGTTCAGGCCGCTGCGCCCCAGGGCGGACACGATGCCCGAGGTGGCGGTTTCACCCAACCCGTACGGGTTGCCGATCGCCACGGTGTAATCGCCGACGCGCAGCTGATCGGAGTCCGCCATCTTGATCGCCGTCAGGTTCTTGAAGTCTTTCAGCTGGATCAACGCGATATCGGAACGCGGATCCTTGCCGATCACTTTGGCGTCGAAGCGGCGTCCGTCGCTCAGCTGCACCTGGATCTTGTTGGCGTTGTCCACCACGTGGTTATTGGTCACCACATAGCCCTTGGTGGCATCGATGACCACCCCGGCGCCCAGCGCCTGGAATTTCTGCTGCGTGCCCTGCGGCTGGCCATCCGGCCCTGGCTGTTCACCGCCCTGACACATCGGCGAGCCCTGGAACGGCGAACCGTCCTGGCAGAACGGCGAATCCTCACCGAAGAACTGTTGGAACTGCTGCGGCATGCGCGGCGTATTGACCGTGGTGCTGCCCTCAACGTTAATGCTCACGACGGAAGGCATCACCTTCTCCAGCATCGGTGCCAGGCTCGGCAGCTGTTGGGTGCTGGAAGAGGCGGTTTCAGCGGCGCTGGCCGTCGCCGGGCCCATCGCCATACCGATACTGAATGCCAGTGCGCTCAGAACTAATGCGGTTTTTTTCATCTGTGTGTCTCTTATAAAGTCGTTCAAAAAGAATGGCCGTCTTGCGTGCTTATTCAGAGTTAATTAATAGCCCGAAGTTCCGGCACAGATGATTGGCAATAGTAAACAAATATTGTCCGTCTTTACAAAACTCGAGACAGCCAACCGGTTGGAATTGCTGGCAATTATTCTTCAGCTCAATTATTCCGCCGCCATCAATCGACGATATTCATCATAGGCGTACAGGTCGGTCATTCCGCTGATATAGTCCTGCAATAAACGCGCGCGGAAATAATATTCCCGAATGCCTTGCTGCTCCGGCGATAAATGCTGCAGCCCTTCTACCGCCTCCGCATACGCTAGCCGATGCTTGGTGGACAGCTTGTGGAACAGGCGTGTTTCAATCGGATAAGCGCGATGGCTGTCCTCGCGCACCAGCTGGCTGAAGTCCGCCAGCGACATCGCCAACAGCGGGCTGTAAATGTCCAGCAGGCCGCTGATCACCCGATAGCCTTGCAGCTCGAGCTGCTCGACCTCAGGGTGGTTGAACACGTGCTTGAACGCCACATTTTTAAATATCTTCAGTAGCCGATAGGCCGGGCTGGAATCCTCCAGCAGCGCCTGATTGAAACTGCCCTGATAGACCGCGTCCAGATTGTCGATAAAGCGCTGCGCCGCATGCGGCACCAGCCGCGCCACGGTAAACACCCGCAGATACATGAAGAACTGATCTTCCGCGCTGCGCCGCGCGCCGCCGCGATCGATCTTGCGAAACGCGCTGGCGACGGTCTTGTCGAACAGATCGCCCGGCACCACCTCGCCCCACTCCTGAATCAGGTGCTGATACAGCTGCTCGACGGTGAAAATGCTCTTCTCCACCGCGTCTTCCAGATCGGCCACACAGTACGAGATATCGTCGGCGGCCTCCATAATATAGGTCAGCGGGAAACGATCGAACTCGCCCATGTGCAGCTCGCGCCGCAACCGATCGACGAAGGCCTCTTCCGCCAGATAGTAGCCGGGCTTTTTCATCAGGTAACTGTGGCTGGCAGGGATGTCGCTCGCCCAGTAGGCCGGGCGGGTGTATTTCAAAATGCAGCCGACCTGCGCGTAGGTCAGGTTGAGCTTGAGCAGGCTGTACACCATGCGGATCGCCTGGGCGTTGCCCTCGAAGTGGCTGAGATCCTGACGGATCCGGCTGCGCAGCCGGTTCAGATCGCTCTCCCCTTCATGCAGGCGCAGCGTCGCCACCTGGCAGCGATCGTGGCTGCCCGGCTCGCTGCCGCAGCTGGCGGGATCGAGCCGCTGGGCGAACCAGTCGTTGATCGCCGACTCGCCGAAGTGTCCGAACGGCGGATTACCGATGTCGTGCATCAGGCAGGCCATTTCCACGATGCTTTCAAACGGATCGAGCAGCCGGGTCAAGCCGAGCTCATCAATTCTCCCCGCCTGTTTGAAGCGATTGAGGATCTCTTTGGCGATGTGGCGCCCAACCTGCTGCACCTCCATCGAGTGCGTCAGGCGGCTGCGCACCGCCGCGTTGCGTTCCAGCGGAAACACCTGGGTTTTTTGCTGCAGACGGCGAATGGCGGCCGAGTTGACGATGCGCCCGCGATCGCTCTCGAACTGCCGCACGATGTCGTACTCTTCCTCGGCCTCGATCGGTTTGCTGAAAGGCCGTTGGAAGCTGATTTTTTGCTTGAAGTCGATCCCGGACATCTGTTTCTCCGCCGTTGCGCCCTGCCCCCGTGATAACAATTCCCGGCAGCGGATGCAACGCATTATCTCTGATACACAGCCATGATAGACTATGCCGCAATTCTCACGGCCAATCAGCGAGTGTTATTTATGAAAGTAGGCATCATCGGCGCAATGGAGCAGGAAGTCACCCTGCTGCGCGATCAAATCGAAAACCGTCAAACCATCCAGCGCGCGGGCTGCGAAATCTACACCGGCCAGATCGGCGGCGTTGACGTGGCCTTGCTGAAATCCGGCATCGGCAAAGTCTCTGCGGCCATGGGCACCACCCTGCTACTGGAACACTGCAGCCCGGATCTGGTGATCAACACCGGTTCCGCCGGCGGCCTGGCCAGCACCCTGCGCGTGGGCGATATCGTGGTGTCGGAAGAAGTGCGCTACCACGACGCCGACGTCACCGCCTTCGGCTACGAGCCGGGCCAGATGGCCGGCTGCCCGGCGGCGTTCGTCGCCGACGACGCGCTGATCGCGCTGGCGGAAAGCTGCATCAAACAGCTGGATCTGCACGCGGTGCGCGGCCTGATCTGCAGCGGTGACGCCTTCATCAACGGCGCCGAGCCGCTGGCGCGCATCCGCGCCACTTTCCCGCGCGTCGCCGCCGTGGAAATGGAAGCCGCGGCGATCGCCCACGTCTGCCATCTGTTCGGCACGCCGTTCGTGGTGGTGCGCGCCATTTCCGACGTCGCCGACAGCGAGTCGCACATGAGCTTTGACGAGTTCCTGGTGGTAGCGGCCAAGCAGTCTACGCTGATGGTCAATGCCATGCTGCAAACCCTGGCCAAGCGCGGTTGATGTGAGGCTGCGCTTCACCTCGATGCTCTGTCTGTTGGCGCTCTGGCTGGCCCTGCCGGTCGGCGCCGCCCAGCGGGTGATTAGCCTGGCGCCCAACGCCACCGAGCTCGCCTATGCCGCCGGCATGGGCGAGGTACTGGTGGCGGCGAGCGCCTATTCCGATTACCCGCCGCAGGCCGCCAAGCTGGAGCAGGTGGCCTCCTGGCAGGGCATCAACCTGGAGCGGGTGCTGGCGCTCAAGCCGGACCTGATCCTCGCCTGGCGCGGCGGCAATCCGCAGCGCGTGCTGGATCAGCTCGCCGCGTTCGGCATCCCGATCTTCTATGCGGACGCCGACAACCTCGGGGGGATCGCCGGCTTGCTGGATAAGCTGGCGCAATACAGCCCGCACCCGGATCAGGCGCATCAGGCGGCAGACGACCTTCGCCGCCAGTTCGCCGCTCTCAAGCAACAATACGCCGCTAACTCACCACGGCGCGTGCTGCTGCAGTTCGGCACCCAGCCGCTGTTCACCAGCTCCGGCGCCACATTGCAAAGCCAGGTGCTGGCGCTGTGCGGCGGGCAGAACGTCTTCGCCGATAGCCGCACCCCTTGGCCGCAGATCAGCCGCGAGCAGGTGCTGGCGCGTCAACCCCAGGCCATCGTCATCACCGGCGGCGCGAAAGAGGCCGCCAATGTGAAAGCCTTCTGGGCGCCGCAGCTGCAGGTGCCGGTGATCGCGCTGAACGAAGACTGGTTCAATCGCGGCGGGCCGCGCCTGCTGTTGGCGGCGCAGCAGCTGTGCCGCCAGCTGGCGGAGATCCGCTGATGCTGGTGTTCTGGTTGGATATTCTCGGCACGGCGGTGTTCGCCGTCTCCGGCGTACTGTTAGCCGGCAAGCTGCGCATGGATCCGTTCGGCGTACTGGTATTGGGCGTGGTCACCGCGGTCGGCGGCGGCACCATCCGCGATATGGCGCTGGCCAACGGCCCGGTGTTCTGGGTCAAGGATCCCACCGATCTGGTGGTGGCGATGATCACCTGCGTCTTGACGCTGCTGCTGGTGCGCCAGCCGCGCCGCCTGCCGAAATGGGTGCTGCCGGTGCTCGACGCCGTCGGGCTGGCGGTGTTCGTCGGCATCGGCGTCAACAAGGCTTTCGCGGCCGGCACCGGCCCGCTGGTGGCGATCTGCATGGGAGTGATCACCGGCGTCGGCGGCGGCATTATCCGCGACGTGCTGGCGCGCGAGATCCCGATGATCCTGCGCACCGAAATTTACGCCACCGCCTGCATCATCGGCGGCATCGTGCACGCTACGGCGTTTTACACCTTCCACATGCCGCTGCAACAGGCCATGATGCTGGGCATGATCATCACGCTGGCCATTCGGCTGGCGGCCATCCGCTGGCACCTCAAGCTGCCCGCCTTTATTCTCGAACGCTGAGCCGTCGCCCTGCGGGGCGACGCGTGGCAACGCCGCACCGGGTGATTTATTAGACTAAAAACGGGTTCAGTGGTATTATTTTCATCCAAAAAATAGCGTAATGTCGATGTAAAATTCTGTTACCCGCAGGTTAATCCCTTCCCCGCGCTGTTAAAACTTTTTAACTTTTTGCCGATAAGTCATCACAAGATGGCTTACGGATGACTATTCCCGCAATGATGAAAAAAATTCTGCTTGCCTGCTGTGGCGCCCTGCTGAGTGGCGCCGCGTATGCCGATGCCGTCAGCGGCCAGATCGGCGTTACCCTGACCATTGAACCGCAATGCGCCGTGCGCCTCGAAGCCGCCGTCCCCCAGGCCGAATGCAGCCACGCGACGGCGCAGCCGAAGATCATCCGCAACCCACCGACGCAGCAGAACGGTGCGGAAGTGATCCTCGTGGAATGGTAATGGTAGGCATAAAAAAAACCCGCCGGCCTAAGGCGAGCGGGTTGATGTTCTGACAGGCAAACTCAGATGCTGAACGACGAACCGCAACCGCAGGTGGTTTTGGCATTCGGGTTGGTCACCACGAAGCGCGACCCTTCCAGCCCTTCGGTGTAATCCACCGAACCGCCAACCAGATACTGCAGGCTCATCGGATCGACCACCAGCGCCACGCCCTGCTTCTCGATGGTCATGTCGCCATCGTTGACCTTGTCGTCAAAAGTGAAGCCGTACTGGAATCCGCTGCAGCCGCCGCCGGTAATGTAAACCCGCAACTTCAGGTTCGGGTTTTCTTCGTCAGCAATCAGGAACTTAACCTTGTTTGCTGCTGCCTCGGTAAATTGCAGGGGCAGTGCCGTTTGATCACTCATACTCTTTACTCCCAACATTGTTCAGCATCAGATCGCGACTATGGCTGCCTGATTAATATTAACGATTATCCGATACCTGAGTGTTGCGTTCAAGTATTCACCGCATTTGTTGTATTTTCTTTACCTGTTTTCTCCGCCGCTTCCCGTGCCAGCTGCGCCTCCTGCCTTTGCAGGGTGCGAGCCAAGATCGATGAATACAGCGGCTTGCCGCCGAGCAGCTGCGCCACTACCGTGGCGCCGAGGCAGGTGATGATCATCGGTAAAATCAGTTGGTAGTTGTCGGTCATTTCCAGCACCAGCACGATACCGGTCAACGGGGCCCGCACCGTGGCGGCGAACAGCGCCCCCATACCGGCGATGGCGAAGGTGCCCGCTTCGATGCCGTATTGCGGGAACAGATGCGCCCCCGCCAGCCCGAAGGCGGTGCCGAACAGCGTGCCCAGCGCCAGCATCGGCGCAAAGATGCCACCCGGCGCGCCGGAACCGAAGCACAGCAGCGTGGTGAAGATGCGGGTAATGAAGATAAACATCAACATGCCGACGCTGTAATTGCCCGCCGCGGCGATCGGGATCAGCCCAAAGCCGCCGCCCGCCGCCTCTGGCTGAATCAACCCCAGAATGCCACACACGCCGCCGAGCAACCCACCCATCAACAAGATATTGCGCATTCTGCCGCCGTGCAGGCGCGCGAACATGTCTTGGGTGCGGAAGATCAGCGCGTTGAACCCCACGCCCACCGCGCCGAATATCGCCCCCAGCACCAGATAGAGCCACAGGGTATTGATGGGCGCCGAAGAAAGTTTGTCGACCGCGATCACCGAGCCCTGGCCGTTAAACAGCTGGTACACCACGCTCGACATGATAACGCCGATAAACACCGCTTTAATCGAGATCAGGTTGTAGCGAAACTGCGGCCGCATCTCTTCGATGATAAACAGAATGCCGGCCAGCGGCGCGTTGAACGCGGCGGACAGCCCGGCGGCGGCCCCGGTCGCCAGCAGCGAATGACGCGCCTCGGCGCCGCGAATGCGCAGCACGTCCAATACCATGCGCCCGACGTTGCCGCCCATTTGCACCGTGGGCCCTTCGCGCCCCAGCACCATGCCCGCCCCCAGCGTGCCCATGCCGCCGATGAATTTCACCGGTATCACGCGCCACCAGCGCACCGGCCGCAGCTCCTCCAGCGCGCCTTCGATCTCCGGAATGCCCGAGCCGCCCGCCTCAGGCGCAAAGCGCCGCACCAGGTAATAGCCCAGCGCCGCCAGCGCGGCGGACAGGATAAACGCCAGCGGCCACACCAGGATCCAGGAGTCGGCGACCTGCGCCAGCGAAGCCAGCCGCTGCTGCTGCACCCACTCCACCGCTTTATCGAAGGCCACGCCAAGCAAACCAGCCAGCGTCCCCACCAGCGCGGCCATCAACAAGATCGCCACCGGCGTTTTATCGCGGCGGATAAACTGGCGCACCGCATCGCTGCGGCTAAGGCGCGGGCTCAACGTCCCGACGGGCTGTGAGTATGATTCTGTCATCGCGAATAATTCGTCAGGTAATTTGTAATACAAATAGGCAGGGCGATAATTCTACCCCAACCCGGCGGCGGGCGCTGCCGTTAATGGTATCTGACTGTGATCGTTTCATAACGCGGCGCTCTCCTCTAGAATAGCGCGGTCAAATCATTCAAAAGAGAATCCAGGAGCCGATTTATGAGCCTACACAGCAAGTCCGAAAGTCTGTACGCCCAGGCGCAACAGTTGATCCCCGGCGGGGTAAACTCTCCGGTGCGTGCATTCACCGGCGTAGGCGGTGTGCCGCTGTTTATCGAGCGCGCAGACGGGGCTTACCTGTTCGATGCCGACGGCAAGGCCTATATCGACTATGTCGGTTCCTGGGGGCCGATGGTGCTGGGGCATAACCACCCGGCGATCCGCGACGCGGTGATCGAAGCGGCGCAGCGCGGCCTGAGCTTCGGCGCGCCGACCGAGATGGAAGTCAAAATGGCGCAGCTGGTCACCGAGCTGGTGCCGACGATGGATATGGTGCGCATGGTGAACTCGGGCACCGAAGCCACCATGAGCGCCATCCGCCTGGCGCGCGGTTACACCAACCGCGATAAAATCATCAAGTTCGAAGGCTGCTACCACGGCCACGCCGACTGCCTGCTGGTGAAAGCCGGCTCCGGCGCGCTGACCCTCGGCCAGCCGAACTCACCGGGCGTGCCAGCCGACTTCGCTAAACACACCCTGACCTGCACCTATAACGATCTGGATTCGGTGCGCGCCGCCTTCGAACAGTACCCGTCAGAGATCGCCTGTATCATCGTCGAGCCGGTCGCCGGCAACATGAACTGCGTGCCGCCGCTGCCGGAATTCCTGCCGGGCCTGCGCGCCCTGTGCGACAAGTACGGCGCGCTCTTGATCATCGACGAAGTGATGACCGGCTTCCGCGTGGCGCTGGCCGGCGCGCAGTCCTATTACGGCGTTGAGCCGGATCTGACCTGCCTCGGCAAAATCATCGGCGGGGGGATGCCGGTGGGCGCCTTCGGCGGCCGTCGCGATGTGATGGAGGCGCTGGCGCCGACCGGTCCGGTCTACCAGGCGGGCACCCTGTCCGGCAACCCGATCGCCATGGCGGCGGGCTACGCTTGCCTGACCGAAGTGTCGCAGGTTGGCGTGCACCAGACGCTGACCGAACTGACCGAGATGCTGGCCGCAGGCCTGCTGCATGCGGCGCAGGAAGAGAATATCCCGTTGGTGGTCAACAACGTCGGCGGCATGTTCGGCCTGTTCTTCACCGACGCGCCGGCGGTCACCTGCTACCAGGACGTGATGCAGTGCGACGTGGAACGCTTCAAGCGCTTCTTCCACCTGATGTTGGAAGAAGGGGTGTATCTGGCACCGTCCGCCTTCGAAGCGGGCTTCATGTCCGTGGCGCACAGCAAGGAAGACATCCAGCGCACCATCGACGCCGCGCGTCGCTGCTTCGCCAAGCTGTAATCCCGGCCGGATGGCAAAAAAAATGGGCGCCTCGGCGCCCGTTTTGTTTTTCGCTGCGGCTTAAAGCAGCGTGCCGTAAATGGTCAACAGCGCCACCACCACCACGATGATCATCGTCACCTTGCGCGCCAGCGTCACCGCCGCGCGCGGCGTTTGCACCGGATCCATATGCGGATCGCGCGCCAGCGAGAACTGCGCCAGCCGCGTCAACACCTGATACGACGACGAATGCCGATCCCCCAGCGAGGCGAACCAAGCCGGCAGCGCCCGCTCGCCGTGGCCAAACAGCGCATAGGCCACCCCGGCCAAACGCACCGGGATCCAGTCCAACCAGTTCAGCAGATGATCGATGCCCGACTGCGAACGCTCCAGCGGCGTATTGTGGCGCGCCAGCCAGGTTTGATAGGCGCGCAGGAAGGCATATCCCGCCAGCGCGATCGGCCCGTACGGCCCAAAGACCACGAACCAGAACAGCGGCGCCAGGTAATAGCGGAAGTTGATCCACAGCAGCGCGTTTTGCAGCTCGCGCAGGCGCAGCTCCTCACTGCAGTCCACCGGCAAGCCGTGGATCAACGCCAGCTCTTCCGCCATCTGGTCGCTGGCGTGGGTATCGCCCTGTCGCGCCGCTTTCAGGTAGGCGCGGTAGTGTTTGCGCTTGATGCCGGCGCCGACGCATAGCAGATCGATGACGATCCACAGCAGCAGCGTCACCACGCCAAAGAATAACCCGTGCGACAACCACAGAACGCCCCAGACGACAACCATCCAGGCGGCGGTCATCGCCAGCGTCTGCGCCAGCGAAACCCGATGCAGCCGCTGAAATACCACTTCGAGGCGATGATCCAGCTGCCAGTGTTCCCCCAGCTTGAACAGGCGCTCCCAGGCCAAAACCAGCAACAGCGTAAACAGCGTCATTAGCGATTCCTCTCCCTTTTTCTTGTCTCAAGCATAGCGTCGGCAGGCGCGCCGCGTTGTTCCAGAGATGCCAGATAGCGATCCCAATCGAACGCCGGCCCGGGATCGGTTTTGCGGCCGGGGGCGATATCGCAATGCCCGGCGATATGCGCCGCCAACGGCGGATAATGTTCGGCCAGCAGCGCGGTGACCGCCTGCAGCGTGCGATATTGCGCCTCGGTGTAGGCTAACTGGTCGGTGCCTTCCAGCTCGATGCCGATGGAGAAATCGTTGCACCGTTCGCGCCCCTGATACAGAGAAACGCCCGCGTGCCACGCGCGCTGGTCGAAGGGCACATACTGCACCATCTCCCCATCGCGGCGGATCAGGCAGTGCGCAGACACTCGCAGCTGATGGATCTCGGCGAAATAAGGGTGCTGCGCGGGATCGAGCGTGCCGGTGAACAGCTGGTCGATATAGGGGCCACCGAATTCGCCGGGCGGCAGGCTGATGTTATGGATGACCAGCAGCGAGGGCGGCTCGTCATCCGGGCGACGATCGCAGTGCGGCGAAACCACTCGCGTCACCCCGACAATCCAGCCATTTTCCAACTGCATCAGACACCTCTCTGCGGTGGTACTTATTCCTGCAACAGAGTAGCATGTTCCCCTACGATCTAACCGTCCATTTCGGAGTTTTCCATGCCGACACGCCGCTACAGTGCCGACCGTCGCCGTACCGAGCTTCTTGAACGTATTGAAAGTGATATTCCCTATTCCGTCGCCCAGGCGCTGCGCGAAGACCTGGGAGGTGAAGTTGACGCCGGGCGCGATATTACCGCGCAATTGTTACCGGCGGACAAGCAGGCCGAAGCCACCGTCATTACCCGCGAAGCCGGCGTGTTCTGTGGCTGCCGCTGGCTGAACGAAGTCTTTATTCAGTTGGGCAACCAGGTGCAGGTGGAGTGGCTGGTGGCAGACGGCGACCGTCTGATACCGAACCAACCGCTTTGCCGGCTGCGCGGCCCTGCGCGGGTGCTGTTGACCGGCGAGCGCACCGCGCTGAACTTCGTGCAGATGCTCTCCGGCGTGGCGACCGAGGTCAGCCGCTATGTGGCTCTGCTGGAAGGCACCCAGACTCGCCTGCTCGATACCCGCAAGACCTTGCCCGGCCTGCGCACCGCGTTGAAATATGCCGTACTGTGCGGGGGCGGCAGCAACCACCGGCTGGGGCTGTCCGATGCCTTCCTGATCAAGGAAAACCACATCATCGCCTCCGGCTCGATCAAAAACGCGGTGGAAAAAGCCTTCTGGCTGCACGCCGACGTGCCGGTGGAAGTGGAAGTCGAATCGCTTGATGAACTGCAGCAGGCGCTGGACGCCGGCGCCGACATCATCATGCTGGACAACTTCAGCGTCGAGATGATGCGTCAGGCGGTCGCCCAAACCCAGGGCCGCGCCCAGTTGGAGGTATCCGGCAACGTCACCAGCGAGACGCTGCGCACCTTCGCCGAGACCGGCGTGGATTACATTTCGGTCGGCGCGCTGACCAAACATGTGACCGCGCTCGATCTGTCGATGCGCTTCAAATGATCCCCTCGCCCCCGGCCGCCGCCGGGGGCGTTACCGCAGATTTGCGAAGCCCCTCGCACCGTTTTTCCCTCCGCTGCAAACGGCATCATTACTGATGGAAGCACGCCGAGAAACGCGTAAAACCCGCTCGCCGTTCCCCCGCGCAAACCGCTACCGTTGTTTTCCACACCCTTATGGAGGAAACAACGCATGGAAACGCAACGCGGCTTTAGCCTGATCGAACTGATGGTGGTGATCGCCATCATCGCCATCCTCAGCGCCATCGGCATTCCCGCCTACCAGCGCTACATCCAGAAAGCGGCGATGACCGACATGCTGCAAACCATGGCGCCGTATAAACTGGCGGTCGAACTGTGCGTGCTGGATGAAGGCGCGCCCGCCGGCTGTGACGCTGGCAGCAAAGGCATTCCCACCGGCGGCGCGTCGCGTTACGTCAGCGAGGTGAAAGTCGTTAAAGGCGTCATCACGCTGACCGGCGCCCAAACGCTGCAGGGGCTGGCGGTGGCGTTAACCCCCAAATCGAACGCCGATGGGCTGACCCACTGGACCCGGCTGTGCAGCAGCGAAAACGCGACGCTGGTTGAGGTGTGCCGGGAAGTCTTCCGCTTCGACGACGCAGCGGAGTAGCAGCGATGAACGCGCAAATCAGCGAAGAGGTTCACACCCTGTGTCGGCGCTATCAGGCGCTGGCGCTGAGCGAAGACCCGACCACCCTGACGGTCGCGCTCAGCGAAGAAGCGCCGCAGGGGCTGCTGGTGGCGCTGCGTTTCGCCACCGGCAAACGCATCCATCTGGAACAATGGCCGGCGGCCAGGTTGGAGCTGGCGCTGAATCAGCACCACGAGCCGCTCTCGGCACCGCTGGCAGCCGAAGAGGACACAACCGATATCGCCTACCCCGACGACGGCGATGCGCCGGTGGTACAGTTCATCAACCAGACGCTGCGCCTGGCCATTCAGCGCCGCGCCTCGGACATCCACTTCGAGCCCTTTCGGCAGCATTTTCGCATTCGTCTGCGCATCGACGGCGTGCTGCAAACCCTCGCCTCACCGCCGCCGCAGCTGACCGCGCGCCTCATCGCCCGGCTGAAGATCCTCGGCCAGTTGGATATCGCCGAGCGCCGTCAGCCTCAGGACGGGCAGCTCAGCCTGACGCTGGACAGCGCGCGCTATGCCATGCGTATCGCCACCCTGCCGACGCTGCACGGCGAAAAGGTGGTGCTGCGCGTCCAGCAGGGTGAGCAGCAGGAGCTGCCGCTGGATAAACTGGGCATGAGCCGGGCGGATCTGGCGCGCTACGCGACGGCGCTGGCCTGCCCGCAAGGGTTAATCCTGGTGACCGGCCCGACCGGCAGCGGCAAGACGGTGACGCTGTACAGCGGTCTGCGCCAGTTGAACGATGCGCAAAGCAACCTATGCAGCGTCGAGGATCCGGTCGAGATCCCGCTGTTCGGCATTAATCAGACCCAGATCAACGCCAAAACCGAGCTGAGCTTCGCCCGGGTGCTGCGCGCCCTGCTGCGTCAGGATCCGGACGTCATCATGATCGGCGAGATCCGCGATGCGGAAACCGCCGAGATCGCGGTCAAGGCCGCGCAAACTGGCCACCTGGTGCTGTCAACGCTGCATACCAACTCCACTGGCGAAACCCTGACGCGGCTGATGCACATGGGGATCCCCGGTTACCTGCTCGCCGGCTGCCTGAAGCTGATCGTCGCGCAGCGGTTGGTGCGCAGGCTGTGTCGCCACTGCCGCTACCCGCAAAGCCAGCCGACGCATTTTCCCACCGCGATCTGGCCAGAACCGCTGACCGCCTGGCGCGCCGACGGCTGCGAGCACTGCTTCGGCGGTTACTATGGGCGCATCGGCGTGTATGAGCTGTTGGCCATTACGCCGGAAATACAGGCGGCGCTGCTGGCGAACGCTGCTCCTAGCCTGCTGGCGGATATCGCCCGCGAACAGGGGCAGCTTTCGCTGCTGCAGGCCGGGCTGACTCTGGCCGCCGAAGGCACGACCTCGCTGGAAGAACTGTATCGCGTGATCGACGTCGTCCAGCTCGGCGCAACCACGTCATGAAAGCACGCCGCCTGTTTCTGTGGCAGGCTTTCGACGCTCAGGGCGCCTTACGCCGCGGCGAACTGATGAGCGAAGAAAAACGGCAGGTGAGCCGATTACTGATTGAGCAAGGCATGCAACCGTGCCGAATCGGGCACGGCAAACGCGTTACGCCCGGCCAATGGCGTGGAGAACCCTTAATCCACTTCACCCGCCAGCTCGCCACTCTGCTTCAGGCGGGGTTGCCGCTGGTCGATGCGCTGCAGTTGCTGGCAGCAGAGCATCCTTCGGCAGCCTGGCGCTGCCTGCTGCGCCAGCTGGCCGACCAGGTGCGCGAAGGGCAACCGCTTTCCGAAACCCTCGCCGAACAACCGGGGATTTTTCCCCTGATCTACCGCCAGCTGATCGCCATCGGCGAACTGACCGGTAACCTCGATCGCTGCTGCCTGCAGCTGGCACAACAGCAAGAAGCCCAGCTGCTGCTGCGCCGCAAGGTGACCAAGGCGCTGCGGTATCCCCTCTTCATCTGTGCGGTGGCGCTGCTGGTCAGCGTGCTGATGCTGGTGATGGTGCTGCCGGAATTCGCCAAGGTTTATCAATCGTTCGATGCGCCACTGCCCTGGTTTACCCAAGGGCTATTGAAGTTGTCCGCGCTGCTGATCGCCGTTGGCCCCTATTTGGCGCTGCTGCTCGGCGCATCGCTGTTCGGCTACTGCCGCTGGCTGCATCCGCGCCCGCCGTGGCGCAGACGTGAACAGGCACTCTTGCTTCGCCTGCCGCTGATCGCCCGGCTGGTGAGCGGCGGCGCGCTGAGCCAAACATTTCGCATCCTGACCATGACCCAACGCGCCGGGCTGACGCTGGTGGAAGGCTTGAGCGCGGCGGCGCTGGCGGCTGACCATCTGCTGTACCGACAGGCGCTGGAGCAGGTGCGACGGCAGATCGCCGAAGGCGAAGCCTTTCATCAAGCCATGGGCCTGCAACCGCTGTTTCCGCCGCTGTGCCGGCAGTTGGTGCGGGTGGGCGAAGAGTCCGGTTCGCTGGACGCCTTGCTGGATAAATTGGCACAGTGGTATGAACGGCAGACGCACGAGCTGGCCGATACGCTGGCGCAAACGCTGGAGCCGCTGCTGATGCTGGTAGTGGGCGGGATTGTCGGCGCTTTGGTGATCGCCATGTACCTGCCTATCTTTCAACTGGGCAGCGTGTTGGGATAAAGGGAAAAGGATAGCGGGCGCCGCGGTGTGCTGCGCCCGAATGCAAGGTGCGGCTTATTTGCTGCCGAAGACGCGGTTTTCCTGCTCTGCCACGCGGATAAAGGTGGTGCGCTTGGTCAGCTCTTTCAAACGCTCGGCGCCGACGTAGGTGCAGGCGGAACGCAGGCCGCCGAGGATATCGCGCACGGTAAACTCCACCTCGCCCCTCAGCGGCAGCTTGACGGTTTTCCCTTCGGCCGCGCGATACTCCGCTACGCCGCCGACATGGCGCTTCATCGCTGACTCGGAGCTCATGCCGTAGAACAGCATGAACTTCTCGCCGTTCTCTTCCACCACGGAGCCTTCGCACTCGTCGTGGCCGGCCAGCATGCCACCCAGCATCACGAAGTCCGCGCCGCCACCGAAGGCTTTGGCGACATCGCCCGGCACCGAGCAGCCGCCGTCGCTGACAATTTGGCCGCCCAGCCCATGGGCCGCATCGGCGCATTCGATCACCGCCGACAGCTGCGGGTAGCCCACGCCGGTTTTCACACGGGTGGTACAAACTGAGCCCGGGCCGATGCCGACTTTAACGATGTCGGCGCCGGAGAGGATCAACTCTTCCACCATCTCGCCGGTCACTACGTTGCCGGCGCAGATGACGTGATTAGGGCAGGCTTCGCGCGCTTTCTGCAGGAAGGCGACGAAGTGTTCAGAGTAGCCGTTGGCCACGTCGATACAGATGAATTTCAGCGCCGGAGACAGGGCCAGGATCTGCTGCATTTTGGCGAAGTCGGCTTCGGAGGTGCCGGTGGACACCATCACGTGGCGCAGCACCGATTCCGGCATGCGCTGCACGAAGTCAGCCCATTGCTCGACGCTGTAATGTTTGTGTACGGCGGTGAGAACGTCGAAAGAAGCCAGGGCCTCGGCCATGCGGAAGGTGCCCACCGTGTCCATGTTGGCGGCGATAATCGGCACGCCGGACCAGCTGCAACCTGAATGCTTGAAGGTAAACTGACGTTCCAGTTCAACCTCGGAACGGCTTTTCAGCGTGGAACGCTTAGGGCGGATCAACACGTCTTTAAAGCCTAACTTCAAATCTTCTTCAATACGCATGACTTATGATTTCCTGGTTAATGGCGACGGATCGCAAGGAGGATATTCGAACCTCTGCCCGACGGCTTTCCCGTGGCGCGGAAAGATGACGGCGAGATTAATGCCAGTTCCAGTGACGTTATAATACGCGCTAATAATCGCCGAACAAGACTGCGAATTCGCCTTTATTTACGCTACAATCCGACAAATTTACCTGCATAATCGCAGTGTGATTGCCCGCTCATTTCTGCCGTGCCGCTGCGCTTTTTCTCGCCGCCCGAACGGGGCCGAGGCGCAAGCGCCGCCTGCCGACTTGCACTTCTGCGCGATCGCTTTATGATTCGTCTATTATTTTTTTATGAACATCGGATGCACCTAACACCATGGCCTACATTGTTGCGTTGACCGGGGGCATAGGCAGCGGCAAAACGACCGTTGCGAACGCCTTTGCGCGCCACGGCGCAGCCATTGTCGATGCCGACGTGATCGCCCGTCAGGTCGTTGAGCCGGGCACCCCTGCTCTGGCCGCGATCGCCGAGCGATTTGGTAATGAAATGTTGCTGCCGGACGGCGCGCTCAACCGCGCTGCTCTGCGTCAGCGCATCTTCAGCCACCCCGATGATAAAACCTGGCTGAACCAACTACTGCATCCGCTGATACACCGCGAGACCCAACGCCAACTGGCGCAGGCGGCCAGCCCGTACGCGCTGTGGGTCGTGCCGCTGCTGGTGGAAAACGGCCTGCAGGATCGCGCCGATCGGGTGCTGGTGATCGACGTCGACACCGAAACCCAGTTGGCTCGCACCATCGCGCGCGACGGCATCAGCCGCGAGCAAGCGCAGAGCATTCTCGCCGCCCAGGCCACGCGCCAGCAGCGCCTCGCCGTGGCGGATGACATTATTGACAACAGCGGCGCCGCTCAGGGGATAGAGCCACGGGTCGCCGCACTGCATCGTCGCTACCTTGAACTGGCGGCAACAGCGCCCCAACAGGATTAAACTGCATGAGTGATGTTTCCCCAACCGTTCTCTTTGAACACCCGCTGAACGAAAAAATGCGCACCTGGCTGCGCATCGAGTTTTTACTGCAACAGCTGCACGGCCAGCGCGCCCTGAGCGAAACCGCCATCGCCCTTACCTTTTTCCGCACCGTCTCCGATTTGCTGGACGTGCTGGAGCGCGGCGAAGTGCGCACCGAACTGCTCAAAGAGCTGGAGCGCCAGCAGCAAAAACTGTTGGCCTGGGCCGATGTGCCGGGCGTGGATATGGCGCTGATCGATCAGCTGCGCGGCCAGTTAAAGTCGCGCTCATCGGCGCTGATGGCGGCGCCGCGCCTCGGTCAGGCGCTGCGTGAAGACCGGCTGATCGGCCTGGTGCGCCAGCGGCTGAACATTCCCGGCGGCTGCTGCAGCTTCGATCTGCCAACCCTGCACATGTGGATGCACGCGCCGCAGCAGGATCGCGACGCCGACGTCGCCGCCTGGCTGCAATCGTTGGATCCGCTGAACCAGGCGCTGATCATGGTGCTGGATCTGATCCGTCAGTCGGGGCCGTTCCGCAATCAAATCAGCCTGAACGGCTTTTTCCAGGACAACGCCGAAGGGGCGGATCTGCTACGCCTGCGCCTCCATCTGGCGCCGCAGCTTTATCCGCAGATTTCTGGCCACAAGACGCGTTATGCCATTCGTTTCCTGCCGCTGGACAGCGAAAATGGCGTGGTGCCTGAACGCCTGACGTTCGAACTGGCCTGTTGTTGAACTCATGAAAGCAAGCCTTCTCAGCACTGACAGAAGGCGTAAGGAACCGTTATGACGAC
The DNA here is from genome assembly GCF_052168635.1 of Serratia sp. CY47444. NCBI lineage: Bacteria > Pseudomonadati > Pseudomonadota > Gammaproteobacteria > Enterobacterales > Yersiniaceae > Serratia > Serratia sp. CY47444. The sequence continues at coordinate 116,525 of NZ_JBJNMH010000007.1, read as the reverse complement.
CGTAGTGAAATGCCCAACCTGTGGCACCGGCGTGGTTTGGGGTGAAGTCAGCCCGTTCCGGCCGTTTTGCAGCAAGCGCTGCCAGCTGATTGATCTTGGCGAGTGGGCCGATGAAGAGAAGCGCATTCCGAGCAACAGCGATCTGTCGGAAAGCGAAGACTGGAGCGAACTCGACGACCGCTAGTCGCCGGTTGAAGGCCTGGCGGACGCCAGGCCAATCTTGTTATTGCGCGGCGTTCGCCTGCGCTACCAGCAGTTGAATAATGCCGACGTTGGCTTCCGGGAACTCGTCTTCACGCAGATCGGCCTGTTTTACCCAGCGCATCGGCTGCCCCTCACGGCCAAACGGCTCGCCCGCCCAACGCTCCACCAGATAAAAATTCAGTGTCACGATGCGATCGCTGAAACGATGTTCCACCACCTCCAACAGTTCGGCCCGCTCGGCTTCGATACCGGTCTCTTCGTGCAACTCGCGGCTCAGGGCCTGTTCCGGCGTCTCACCCGGTTCGATCTTGCCGCCGGGAAACTCCCAAAATCCGGCCATGTGCGTGTCAGCGGCGCGGCGGGTAATAAAGATCTCCCGTTGAGCATTGCGGATGATGCCCACGGCGATATTCAGATGTTTCATCTCACCCTCCTGATGGGTGCCAAAAAACAGGGGCTCAGCAAGCTGAACCCCTGGGTGTTATCGGTTAACCGCAGCCGGCATTACTGCAGGCGGCCGTGGCACTGCTTGTATTTCTTGCCGGAACCGCATGGGCAAGGATCGTTGCGGCCCACTTTGCGCTCGGCGGTCGCCGGCGCGTTCGGATCTTCGGTCACCAGCGCGTTCTCGTCGTGGTGGCTCAGCTGTTGCTGCTGCGCCAGGCGCTCAGCCTCTTCACGACGCTGCTGTTCCAGCGCTTCCACTTCTTCCGGCATCCGCACCTGTACCTTGCTCAGCACGCTGATCACTTCATATTTCAGCGATTCCAGCATGGTGGCGAACATGTTGAAGGATTCGCGCTTGTACTCCTGCTTCGGATCCTTCTGCGCATAGCCGCGCAGGTGGATGCCCTGACGCAGGTAGTCCATCGCCGCCAGGTGCTCTTTCCACAGGGAATCCAGCGTCTGCAGCATCACGCCCTTCTCGAAGTTGCGCATCATTTCGCTGCCGACCACGTCTTCCTTACGCAGGTACTGCTCTTTGGCGTTCTCCAGAATGCGTTCGCGCAGCGTCTCTTCGTGCAGCTCCGGCTCTTTGTCCAGCCACTGGGCAATCGGCATCTCCAGATCGAAGTCGTTCTTCAGGCGCTCTTCCAGCCCCTGAATGTCCCACTCTTCTTCCAGCGACTGCGGCGTGATGTAGTTGTCGATGGTGCTCTTGAACACGTCCTCGCGGATGCTGGCGATGGTTTCGCTCACGTCGGACACGTCCAGCAATTCGTTGCGCTGGCTGTAGATGGCGCGGCGCTGATCGTTGGCGACATCGTCGTATTCCAGCAGCTGCTTACGTATATCGAAGTTGCGGCTCTCCACCTTGCGCTGAGCGTTGGCGATCGCCTTGGTCACCCACGGGTGCTCAATCGCTTCGCCTTCTTTCATGCCCAGTTTACGCATCATGCCAGACACGCGATCCGAGGCGAAGATACGCATCAGGGCATCTTCCATCGACAGGTAGAAGCGGGATGAACCGGCATCGCCCTGACGACCGGAACGGCCGCGCAGCTGGTTATCGATACGGCGCGATTCATGGCGCTCGGTGCCGATAATATGCAGACCGCCCGCCGCCAGCACCGCATCGTGGCGCACTTTCCAGGCGGCTTTGATGGCTTCAATTTGCTCTTCGGTCGGTTCTTCCAGCAGCGCCACTTCGGCCTGCCAGCTGCCGCCCAGCACAATATCGGTACCACGGCCCGCCATGTTGGTGGCGATGGTCACCGCACCGCTCTGACCCGCCTGGGCAACGATGTCCGCCTCCATGGCGTGGAATTTGGCGTTCAGCACCTTGTGCTCGATACCCGCTTTGGTCAGCTCATGGGAAACCACTTCGGATTTCTCGATTGAGATGGTACCCACCAGCACCGGCTGGCCTTTGGCGGTACGCTCGCGGATGTCTTCAATGATGGCGCCGATCTTCTCTTTCTCGGTCATGTACACCAGATCCGGCATATCCTTACGGATCATCGGACGGTTGGTTGGCACCACGATCGTGTCCAGTTTGTAGATCGAGCTGAATTCGAAGGCTTCGGTATCGGCGGTACCGGTCATCCCGGCCAGCTTCTCGTACAGACGGAAGTAGTTCTGGAAGGTGATCGAAGCCAGCGTCTGGTTCTCGTTCTGGATCTCCACGCCTTCTTTGGCTTCCACCGCCTGGTGCAAACCGTCGGACCAGCGGCGGCCCTGCATGGTACGGCCGGTGTGCTCATCGACGATGATCACTTCGCCGTCTTTCACGATGTAGTCCACGTCGCGGGTGAACAGCACGTGGGCTCGCAGCGCGGCGGTAACGTGGTGCATCAGCATGATGTTGGTCGGCGAGTACAGCGATTCGCCTTCATCCATTATGCCAGCTTCCACCAGCATCTCTTCGATCAGGATCAGGCCGCGTTCGGTCAGGTGGACCTGACGCGCCTTCTCATCCACCGAGAAGTGCCCTTCACCCTTGAAGGTGTCGGAGTCTTCTTTTTCCTGGCGGATCAGTTTAGGGATCAGCTTGTTGACCTTGATGTACATCTCGGAGCTGTCTTCTGCCGGGCCGGAGATGATCAGCGGCGTACGCGCTTCATCGATCAGGATGGAGTCCACCTCATCCACCAGCGCATAGTGCAGTTTGCGCTGCACGCGCTCTTCTGGGCTGAACGCCATGTTGTCGCGCAGGTAGTCGAAGCCGTATTCGTTGTTGGTGCCGTAGGTGATGTCGGCGGCGTAAGCTTCACGCTTGGCCGGCGCCGGCATGCCCGGCAGGTTGATACCGATGCTCAGGCCGAGGAACTCGAACAACGGACGGTTGTTTTCGGCGTCACGCTGCGCCAGATAGTCGTTGACGGTCACGACGTGCACGCCGCGGCCGCTCAGGGCGTTCAGATAAGCCGGCAGCGTCGCGGTCAGGGTTTTACCTTCACCGGTGCGCATCTCGGCGATGCAGCGATCGTTCAGCACCATGCCGCCCAGCAGCTGCACGTCGAAGTGACGCATGCCGAACACGCGCTTGCTCGCCTCACGCACCACGGCGAAGGCTTCCGGGATCAGGCTGTCCAACGACTCGCCTTTCTCCAGGCGCGCGCGGAACTCGTTGGTTTTCGCTTTCAGCTCGTCATCGGACAGTTTTTCCATGTCCGGTTCCATGCGGTTGATCTGCTCAACCACTTTGCGCATGCGGCGCAGGGTACGATCGTTACGGCTGCCAAAAACTTTGGTTAATAATTTCACTAACATGATGTTTGATATCTCTGTCATGACGGCCGAGCACGGCAGTCAACTTGCTATTATTTATGGTTTTTGTGCCCGAAGGGCGAAGTCAGACGAGTGCGGCGGGCCCGGCACGAATGCCTTGCACCTGCGCCACCCACAGGCCGGTCTGATGCCGTGCCAGCGTTGGCAACACCTCAAGGTGGGTGTGACGAATGATGGTCGGCGGCTTCGGCTCGTGCGTCAGCAGCGCGTTGAGAGTAGAAAGCAGCGCCAGTTGCGCCACTTGCAAAGGGGGTTCCGCTTCGGCTTCGCTCTCCTGCACCCGCGCATAAACCGCCTGCGGCGCCAGCGCGAAAGAGAGGTGACGAATGACGGTGCGCAGCGCATGTTGCTGCCAATAATCTACGCTGAAGGTAGGACGGCGATGTGCGTCCTGCAGCAGGGCCAGGCTGTTGAAGGTGCCGTTGGCCGAATTTTGCCGGTTAAGGCTGGACGATGTGCTCGGCAGTGCGGCCTGATCGGGGGCGCCGGACAAATTGGAAGGTGCGCCAAGCGTGGCCGCAACCATCCCTAACAGGAGATGGGGCCAGAAATAACGTCTGCCAAATTGTCGCCAACGATTTAGAATACCGATCACGAGTTTATAATCCGCCGGAGCCCATTATGCGCGATAGCCGTCCACAATTATTAGATGTCCTGTTCGACGACGCGTCTGCCGGCAGCAAAGGGACGCTGCAAAACGTCCAGCAACGCGCGGTGGCGCTGCTCAAGCTTAACCGTGCAGTGAAGGGCCTGTTGCCCGCTCCCCTGCATCCCTGGTGCCGCGTCGCGAATTTCCGACAGGGTATTTTAGTGCTCGAAACGGCAAATGCCAGTTGGATGATGCGCTTGCGCTACGAACAACCCGCTTTGCTGTCTGCACTACGAGCGCAAATTCTACCATCATTGTCGTCGATCGACATCAGGATTAATCCGGCCTTGATGGCGAAAGGCAGCAACCAGGTGCAAAACGCCGAAAAAGCGCCTGAAAAACCCGTGCCAATACGGCATTTGAGTCTGGAAAGTGCGGAGGAACTGAGAGGATTGGCAAGCCGTAGCCCGGAGAAGCTGCGCAAAATATTGGAACGGCTGGCTGCATTGGCCGGAGAGGGTACCAACACAACCAGTCGTGATAAGTAATCAGCGACACGAACTGCAAAACACCCGACAGCCGGCATCACACCATCGCGAGCCTGAATGCTCAGGCTCTCAGGGGATGCGCCTGCCGTTATTCGCAGGCGAGGAATTCAGACCTTACGCCAATACGGTAGACGGTGCCTTGAATGCCAATGGCATTTCGGCTTCGTCCTGGAAGGTCACGTATTCCCACGCTTCCTGCTTGGCCAGCACGGCCTGCAGCAGTTTGTTGTTCAGCGCGTGGCCAGACTTGAACGCGGTGAACGCGCCAATGATGTTGTGGCCGCACATGAACAGGTCGCCGATGGCGTCCAGCATTTTGTGACGTACGAATTCGTCTTCGAAACGCAGACCGTCTTCGTTCAGCACGCGGTAGTCGTCTACCACGATGGCGCAATCGAAGCTGCCGCCCAAGGCCAGGCCACGGGACTGCAGGTATTCGATGTCACGCATAAACCCGAAGGTGCGCGCGCGGCTGATTTGACGCACGAACGACTCAGCCGAGAAATCAAGGCGATAGCGCTGAGAGCTGGCGTCGATAGCCGGGTGGTTGAAATCGATGGTGAAGTCCAAGCGGAACCCGTTATGCGGGGACAGCTCGGCCCATTTATCGCCATCTTCAACACGCACAGTCTCTTTCAGACGCAGGAATTTCTTCGCCGAGTTCAGTTCTTCGATGCCGGCATCCAGCAGCAAGAACACGAACGGACTGGCGCTGCCGTCCATGATTGGGATTTCAGCGGCGTCGACTTCAATGACGATGTTGTCGATGCCCAGCCCAGCCAGCGCGGCGTTGAGGTGCTCAACGGTCGAAATACGCACGTCATGCTCATTCACCAGGCAAGTACAGAGCATGGTATCACGCACGGATTTTGCATCAGCCGGAAAATCAACCGGTGGATTCAAGTCAGTGCGACGATAGATGACCCCGGTATTAGCCGGCGCTGGGCGCATTGTCAGCGTGACTTTCTTGCCGGTATGCAAACCGACGCCAGTCGCCTGAACAATACGTTTTAATGTCCTTTGTTTGATCATCGTTTTATCTCGCAATGTTATCCATCCTACCAGCCAAGCATACAGCATGGCTGGCGGGACAGTTTAGCACAAAGAGCGGAGATTCCAAATTCTCAGGATATTCTTAGTCTGCCTGCTTACGCAGGAAGGCTGGAATATCAAGATAGTCGGGCTCTTTATTCGGCTGCGCAGCTTGGTCGTTGACCACCTTCGCGGCAGGTTTCACTTCCTGCGGCAGAGGCGACATGCCGTGCTGCTGATAACGGTGATCCATCACCGGCTGGCTGGCCTGCTTATTGGTCACCAGGGTGATTTCAGGACGCTTGTCCATACCGATACCGGTTGCAACCACGGTTACGCGCAGTTCGTCGTTCATTTCTGGATCCAGCGAGGTACCGATAACCACGGTAGCGTTGTCGGAAGCGAACGCGCGGATGGTGTTACCCACGGTTTCGAACTCATCCAGACGCAGGTCGAAGCCAGCGGTAATGTTGACCAACACGCCGCGCGCGCCGGACAGGTCGATGTCTTCCAGCAGTGGGCTGGAGATCGCCATTTCGGCCGCTTCTTCGGCGCGGTCTTCACCGCAAGCCACGCCGGAACCCATCATCGCGTAGCCCATTTCGGACATCACGGTGCGCACGTCGGCGAAGTCGACGTTCATCAGGCCCGGACGGGTGATCAGCTCGGCGATACCCTGCACCGCGCCTTTCAGCACGTCGTTGGCCGCGCCGAACGCGTCCAGCAGGGAAATGCCGCGACCCAGAACTTTCAACAGCTTGTCGTTCGGGATAGTGATCAGCGAGTCCACGTGTTTGGACAGCTCAGCGATACCCTGCTCCGCGAATGCCATGCGCTTCTTGCCTTCGAAGTTGAAAGGCTTGGTCACCACGGCCACGGTCAGAATACCCAAATCTTTAGCCACTTCAGCCACCACTGGCGCTGCACCGGTACCGGTACCGCCGCCCATGCCGGCTGCGATGAAGACCATGTCTGCGCCGTCCAGCGCTGCGCGCAGGGCTTCGCGGTCTTCTTCCGCTGAATTGCGACCCACTTCAGGGTTCGCGCCCGCACCCAGACCTTTGGTAATACCGCTACCAATCTGGATGGTTTGGCCAACCGCCGTTTTGCGGAGCGCCTGGGCGTCCGTGTTCACAGCGAAGAATTCAACACCTTCGATGCGCTCGCGCACCATGTGTTCAACGGCGTTGCCACCGCCGCCGCCGACGCCGATGACTTTAATCACCGCGTCATTGGTTAGTTCCATTGGTTCAAACATAGTTTCTCTCCGTTTTGTGCCTGTCGCTGCGAGATCATAAAAAGATTACTCAGCATGATCTCTTTGTTGAAACATTAAAACTCTTTTCTCAGCCAGCTATTGATGCGTTTAAACCAATTGCCCACCGAGGCGCGTTTTTCTACTTCTGTCTCACCGCTCAGGTGAGACTCTTTTCCATAGTGCAGCAGACCTACCGCCGTCGAGTAGTAAGGCTCCTGCGCATAATCCGTCAGACCCGTGATGTTCAAGGGTTGGCCGATGCGTACCTGGGTGTGGAACACCCGTTGCGCACAGGCTGCCAGGCCATCAATCTGGGCGGCGCCACCGGTCAGCACGATACCTGCCGCCAGATGATGCTTCACCCCTTGCTGACGCAGTTGCTCCTGCAATTGCAAAATTTCATCGTTAACCAGATTCAACAGTTCGGTGTAGCGTGGCTCAATGACTTCAGCCAGCGTCTGTCTTTGCAGACTGCGCGGAGGACGTCCCCCGACGCTAGGCACCTCTACATTCTCATCCTTGCTAACAATCGACCCAAGCGCACAACCGTGTCGAACTTTAATCGCTTCCGCGTCGGTCGGCGGCGTGCCGAAGGCGTAAGCGATATCGCTGGTGACCACGTTCCCGGCGTAAGGGATCACTTTGGTGTGGCGCAGCGCACCGCCGGTGTACACCGCCATATCCATGGTGCCGCCGCCGATATCCACCACGCAAACGCCGAGTTCGCGTTCATCTTCGGTCAGCACCGCGTAGCTCGCGGCCAGACCGGCGAAAATAAGTTGGTCAACTTTCAAGCCGCAACGTTCCACGGCCTTGACGATGTTCTTCGCCATATCGTTATGGCAGGTAATCAGATGCACCTTGGCCTGCATGCGCACGCCGGACAGCCCAACCGGGTTTTTGATGCCTTCCTGATAATCGATGGCGTATTCCTGAGGAATCACGTGCAGAATGCGGTGTTCGTCGCGCACGCGCACCGATTTGGCGGTGTGCACCACGTTCTCCACGTCGTCCTGCGTCACTTCCTCTTCCGAGATCGGCACCATGCCGATTTCGTTCTGGCAGCTGATGTGCTTGCCCGACAGCGCCAGATACACCGACGAGATCTGGCAGTCCGCCATCAGCTCGGCCTGATCGATGGCGCGTTGTACGCACTTCACCACCGACTCCAGGTCGTTTACGCCACCCTTATCCATGCCGCGAGACGGGCAGCTGCCCACCCCGATAATGTTGACCATGCCATCGGGCAGAACTTCCCCTACCAACGCGGAGACTTTTGCAGTACCGATCTCCAGTCCAACTACCAGTTTTCTGTCCGTCGACTTGATCATTGTTGTTTTGCCTGTGCCTGATTCTGTTGCTGATTACTGTTTTGCTGACCGCCAAGCGCCTGCGGATCGACCAACACCGGAGCCCACCCTACCGAAGCGCCGGACTCGTAGCGCAGATCGACATAGCTGACACGCTTGCTCTCCGCCTGGCCCTGCTGCTGCAATACCGGGTAAAGCTCGATAAACCGCTGCAAACGCCCGTTGCGGTCATCGCGCCCCAGCTCAAGCCGAACATCGTTGTCCAGCGCCAGCTGCCAGGAATGGCGCGCGGTCATCGCCGCCATTTTCAGCGTATACTTGCTGGCCGCCAACGTGGCGCTCATCGCCCGATAGCCCTCCAGCACATCCTGTTCGCTTCCTTCCGGCCCGTAGAGCAGCGGCAACTTCTGCTTGCCCGCCCGCTCCGCCGGCACGCTGAACGCTTTGCCCTCGGCGTCCACCATGTGCAAATCGTTCCAGCGCGCCACCGGGACGTACTCCACCAGATGGATCTTCAGCTCATCCGGCCATTGTTTGCGCACGCTGGCCTGCTTGATCCACGGCAGACGTTCGATCTGCTGCTGGATGACGTCCACATCCTGCGTCATAAAGGTGCCGGGGGCGCCCAGCGCCAGGATCGCCTGACGAATATCATCGTTGGTGGTGTAGTGGCGTTCGCCGGTCACCACCAGCCTTGAGAGCGGCAGGCGACTGGCGTCTTTCATCCAGCCAAGCACCGCCCAACCGCTCCACACGACCGTTCCCAACACCATCAGCAGGAAAATCATTCCCGCCAACTGGGTTCCATTGCTGCGGCGCGGGCCGTTATCCACCTCGCGATCGCGCGCATTTAGGGCAGCTTGCGACATATCAGTCGGCCAACTCCAAAATTCTCGCCACTAGCTGCGAGAAGCTTAATCCAAACTGGCGCGCCGCCATCGGCACCAGGCTATGACTGGTCATGCCCGGAGAGGTGTTCACCTCAAGCAGATAGAAGCTGCCATCGCTGTCTTGCATCACGTCGACGCGGCCCCAGCCGCTGCAGTCCAGACCGCGGTAGGCGCGCAGCGCCAATGCCGCCATCTCGGCTTCCTGCTCGGCGCTTAAACCGCTCGGGCAGAAGTACTGCGTATCGTCCGAAATGTACTTGGCCTGGTAGTCGTAAAACACGCCGGCCGGCTGGATACGGATAGACGGCAGCACCTGGTCGCCCAGCATTGCCACCGTGTATTCCGGGCCGCTCAGCCACTTCTCCACCAGCACATCGTCGTCATGGCGGAAGGCTTCTTCCAGCGCGGCTTCCAACGCAGCGCTCTCGGTGACCTTGCTCATGCCGACGCTGGAGCCTTCACGGCTCGGCTTGACGATCAGCGGCAGGCCGAGATCCGCCACGCGCGCCAGCAGCGCCGCTTTTTCGGCGCCGAGATACAGCTGGCGATTCAGCGCCACGTAAGGCGCCACCGGCAAGCCCATCGACTGCCACACCATCTTGGTGCGCCATTTGTCCATGGTCAGCGCCGAGGCCATCACGCCGCTGCCGGTATAAGGCAGCTCGAGGAACTCCAGCAGCCCCTGCAGGGTGCCGTCCTCGCCGCCGCGGCCGTGCAGCGCGATAAACACTTTGGTGAACCCTTGATCTTTCAGCTGGGTCACCGGGAAATCGCGGATATCGACGCCGTGCGCATCGATGCCGGCTTCGCGCAACCCGGCCAGCACCGCGGCGCCGGACTGCAGAGAAACGTCACGTTCAGCGGAGGTGCCGCCCAGCAGAACTGCAACTTTATCAGCCATGGTGCTCCTCCTCTTTCTTCGGCGGCTGCAGCTTCAGCTCGGCCAGTTTACGGGCGATTTTGCCCACGTTGCCGGCGCCTTGCACCAGCACCAAGTCTTCATCCTGCAGCAGCTGCGCCAGCGTTTCCGGCACGGTATCGGCATCGGAAACCAGGATCGGATCCAGCTTGCCGCGGCTGCGGATGGTGCGGCACAGCGAGCGGCTGTCCGCGCCCGGGATCGGCGCTTCACCGGCGGCGTACACGTCAAGCATCAGCAGCACATCCACCTGCGACAGCACGTTGGCGAAATCGTCGTACAGATCGCGAGTACGCGTGTAGCGGTGCGGCTGGAAGATCATCACCAGACGCTTGTCCGGCCAGCCGGCGCGCGCCGCTTTCAGCGTGGCGTCCACTTCGGTCGGATGGTGGCCATAATCGTCCACCAGCATCGCGCTGCCCGCTTTGCCGTTGACCGGCTCCAGCGGAAACTCGCCGAGGAAATCGAAGCGGCGCCCAGTGCCCTGGAAGCCCGCCAGCGCGCGCAGGATATCTTCGTCGTCGATGCCTTCTTCGGTCGCTACCGCCACCGCCGCCGCTGCGTTCAACGCATTGTGGCGGCCCGGCGCGTTCAGCGTCACCGTCAGCAACGGTTTGTCCTGACGGCTCAGGGTAAAGTGCCCCTGCGGCCCAATCTGCCGGTAGTCTTCGATGCGCACGTCGGCATCTTCACTGAAGCCGTAGGTGGTGATGTGGCGACCCACGCGCGGCAGCAGCTCACGCACCACCGGATCGTCGATGCACATTACCGCGCGGCCGTAGAACGGCAGGTTGTGCAAGAAATTGATAAACGTCTGCTTCAGGTTCTCGAAGTCGCCCTGGTAGGTGTCCATGTGGTCGGCTTCGATGTTGGTGACCACGGCCACCATCGGCTGCAGATGCAGGAACGACGCATCGCTCTCATCCGCTTCCGCGATCAGATAACGGCTGGACCCCAGTCGTGCGTGGGTCCCCGCCGCCTTCACCAGCCCGCCATTGACGAAGGTCGGGTCCAGGCGGGCTTCGGCGTAAATGCTCGAGACCATCGCCGTGGTGGTGGTTTTGCCGTGCGTGCCGGCGATAGCGATACCGTGGCGAAAACGCATCAGCTCCGCCAGCATTTCAGCGCGGCGGATCACCGGGATGCGCGCTTCACGAGCGGCGACGATCTCCGGGTTGTCGGCGGAGATGGCGGTAGACACCACCACCACGCTCGCATCCAGCACGTTTTCCGGACGGTGATTGAAATAAATCGTCGCCCCGAGCGCGCTTAACTGTTGGGTGACCGGATTCGGCGCCAGGTCGGAGCCGCTGATCTGATACCCTTCGTTTGCCAACACTTCGGCGATACCACCCATGCCGGCACCACCGATGCCGACAAAGTGAATGTGCCGGACGCGACGCATCTCGGGCACGATAGTACGTAGTTTCGCCAGTTGTTGTGTATTCATCACTCTCTCTAATCCGGATCCGGTACCCCGGCCCTACATCACATTGCTTTTATTCAGGTTCGGCGCGCCGAACCCCTGCACTCGTTACTTGGCGAGCCGCACCAGCTCCGCCGCCACGCGCTCGGTGGCATCCGGAATGGCGACCGCACGCGCTTTCTCGGCCATGGCCAGCAGCGTCTTGCGATCCCAACTCGCCAGCAGTTCGGCCACCACATCGGCGTTAAACTGCGGCTGTTCGATAATCTTCGCCGCGCCGGCTTCTTCCAGCGGACGCGCGTTCCAGTACTGCTGACGATCCTTGTGCATAAACGGCACGAAGATCGCCGGCAGCCCTGCCGCCGCGATTTCACTGACGGTCAACGCGCCGGAGCGGCAGACCACCACGTCGGCCCAGGCATAGGCGGCGGCCATGTCGTCGATGAACTCGGTCACTTTGTGCTGCGTCTGCCCTACCCTTTCGTAGTCGCGCAGCACCGTTTCCAGCGCGCCCTTGCCAACCTGATGCCAGAGCGTAATTCTATCGCCCAAACGCGCCGCGACTTCAGGAACTGTCTGATTCAGCACGCGGGCGCCCTGACTTCCGCCAATCACCAGCACGCGGATCGGGCCTTCGCGCCCTTGCAACCGCTCTGCCGGCAGTGGCAGCGCCAACACGTCGGTACGCACCGGGTTGCCCACCACCTCGGCGTTCGGGAACGCGCCGGGGAAGGCCTGCATCACTTTGGCGGCGATGCGCGCCAGCCAGCGGTTGGTCAAACCGGCGATGCCGTTCTGCTCGTGCAGCACCACCGGGATGCCGCACTGCCAGGCTGCCAGGCCGCCGGGACCGGAGACGTAACCGCCCATTCCCAGCACCACATCCGGCTGATAGCTGCGCATAATGGCTTTTGCCTGACGCACCGCCTGCCAGATCCGCAGCGGTGCGGTCAATTGAGCCTTCAGGCCCTTGCCGCGCAGGCCGGAGATGCGGATAAAATCGATCTCGATCCCGTGCTTCGGCACCAGATCGGCTTCCATTCGGTCTGCGGTTCCGAGCCAGCGCACCTGCCAGCCCTGCGCCATCAGATGATGCGCGACCGCCAGCCCCGGGAACACGTGCCCGCCGGTACCGCCTGCCATCACCATTAAACGCTTAGGTTTCCCGCTCATCCCTTACCTCTTCACAAACGCCTGAGCCTTGGTCAGGCGCGTTTCATAATCAATTCGCAGCAACAGCACGATCGCCGACGACATAATCAGCAAGCTCGAACCGCCGTAACTGATCAGCGGCAGCGTCAGACCTTTGGTCGGCAGCATGCCCGCGGCGGCGCCGACGTTAACCAGCGCCTGGAAGCTGAACCACACGCCGATCGCGCAGGCCAGGAAGCCGGAGAAGCGTTGGTCGATCTCCAGCGCGCGGCGCCCGATGGACATCGCGCGAAAAGCGACGAAGAATACCATTAACAGGGCTAAAACCACACCGATATAGCCCAGTTCTTCCCCCAAAATGGAGAAGATGAAGTCGGTGTGCGCTTCCGGCAAATACTCCAGTTTCTGCACCGAGTTGCCGAGCCCCTGCCCCCAGAACTCGCCGCGGCCGAACGCCATCAGCGACTGGGTCAGCTGGTAGCCGCTGCCGAACGGGTCGGCCCACGGGTTCCAGAACGACGTCACGCGGCGCATACGGTACGGTTCCGCGATGATCAGCAGCACCACGGCGAACACGCCGGAGCCGATGATCGCCAGGAACTGCCACATTTTCGCGCCGGCCAGGAACAGCATCGCCAGCGTGGTGATGAACAGCACCACCACGGTGCCGAGATCCGGCTGCGCCAGCAGCAGCACCGCCAGCACCACCATCACGCCCATCGGCTTGCAGAAGCCCCAGAAGTTGCTGCGCACCTCTTCCACCTTGCGCACCAGATAGCTCGCCAGGTAGCAGAACAGCGACAGCTTGGACAGCTCCGCGGGCTGAATACGCAGCGGGCCAAGTGCGATCCAACGCGAGGCCCCGTTTACCGAGCTCCCCACCACCAGGACGATCAGCAGCATCACGATCGACATCAGCAGCATCACGTTGCTGTAGCGCTGCCAAATTTCCATCGGGATGCGCAGCGTCACCAGCGACAGGCCGAACGCCAGGCCGAGGTACAGCGCGTCACGTTTGGCGAACAGGAACGGATCGTCCGCCAGGCGTTGGCCGATCGGCATCGAGGCCGAGGTCACCATCACGAAGCCGATGATCGCCAAGCCGAAGGTCAACCACAGCAGGGTGCGATCGTACAGCACCATGTTGACCGCGTCGTTGTCGCGCGCGCCGGTCACCCAGTCTTTCAGCCGTTCTGTCAGCCCGAAGTTCGGCAAGCGTAGTTTCATCCGCCAAGCTCCTGCGCCAGGCGGGCGAACTCATCGCCGCGCACTTCAAAATTACGGAACTGATCGAGGCTGGCGCAAGCCGGCGACAACAGCACCATATCGCCGGGCATTACGCGGCCGGCGATGGTGCGCATCGCCTGCTCCATGGTCTCGGTCAACGTCGCCACTTCCGGCCGCAGCTGTGCCAGCTGAGCGCCGTCACGGCCAAAACAATACAGACGCACGTTGTCGCCCTGCAGATAGCGCGCCAGCGGCGAGAAATCGGCGGACTTGCCGTCGCCGCCCAGCAGCAGATGCAGCGTGCCGTCCACCTGCAGGCCGTTCAGCGCCGCTTCGGTGCTGCCGACGTTGGTGGCTTTGGAATCGTTGATCCAACGCACGCCGTTGTGCTCCCAGGCCAGCTGGAAGCGGTGTGCCAGGCCGGTGAAGGTGGTCAGCGCCTTCAGGCTGGACGCACGCGGGATATTGACCGCATCCGCCAACGCCAGCGCCGCCAGGGCGTTGGTGTAATTGTGGCGGCCGGTCAGCTTCATTTCGCGCGTATTCAGCACCTTCTCACCGCGCACCCGCAGCCAGGTTTCCCCCTGCTGGCGGTTCAAGTGATAGTCGCCTACGTCCGCGCCGAAGCTGACACAGCGTTCGTCGGCGCCGCGCACCGGCATGGTCAGCGCGTCGTCCGCGTTCACCACGCACACCGCGGCGTTTTCATACACGCGCAGCTTGGCACCGCGATACTGCTGCAGACCGAACGGATAGCGATCCATATGATCTTCGGTCACGTTCAGGATGGTCGCCGCCGCCGCCCGCAGGCTATACGTCGTTTCCAGCTGGAAGCTGGACAGCTCCAGCACGTAAAGCTGACATTCCTGACGCAACAGGCTCAGCGCCGGCAGGCCGATATTGCCGCCCACGCCCACCGCCCAACCGGCGGCTTTCGCCATCTCACCCACCAGGGTGGTGACGGTGCTCTTGCCGTTGGAGCCGGTAATCGCCACGATCGGCGCCTGCGCCTCGCGGCAGAACAGTTCGACGTCGCCGACGATTTCGACGCCGGCGTCAGCCGCGGCGCTCAATGCCGGGGTCGCCAGCGCGACGCCCGGGCTGGCGACGATCAGATCCGCCGCCAGCAGCCAGTCTTGATTCAGATCGCCCAGATGGCGCTCCACGCTTTCAGGCAGTTTGTCCAACCCTGGCGGCGCGATACGGGTATCCATCACGCGCGGCGTCACGCCGCGCGCCATGAAGAAATCGACACAGGACAGGCCGGTGAGGCCCAACCCGATGATGACGACTTTTCTACCCTGATAGTCTGCCATGATTAACGCACCTTCAGCGTTGCCAGGCCAATCAGCACCAGCATCAGCGAAATGATCCAGAAGCGCACGATCACGCGCGGTTCCGGCCAGCCTTTCAATTCATAGTGGTGGTGAATCGGCGCCA
This sequence comes from Serratia sp. CY47444, assembly GCF_052168635.1. Classification (NCBI taxonomy): domain Bacteria; kingdom Pseudomonadati; phylum Pseudomonadota; class Gammaproteobacteria; order Enterobacterales; family Yersiniaceae; genus Serratia; species Serratia sp. CY47444. Next base: position 101,299 of record NZ_JBJNMH010000007.1, on the reverse strand, counting down.
TGCGGAAAATGCGTTGTCCGCGCAGCTTGAACGACCCCACCTGCAGGATCACCGACAGCGTCTCTACCACGAACACGCCGCCCATGATCACCAGCAAGAACTCCTGGCGCAGCAGCACCGCAATGGTGCCCAGCGCGCCGCCTAGCGCCAGCGAACCGACGTCGCCCATAAACACCTGAGCCGGGTAGGTGTTGAACCACAGGAACCCGAGGCCGGCACCGACGATGGCGGTACACACGATCACCAACTCACCGGCATGACGCAGATACGGAATGTGCAGGTAGTTGGCGAAGTTCATATTACCGGTCGCCCAGGCCACCAGCGCGAAGCCGGCCGCCACGAATACCGTCGGCATGATCGCCAGGCCGTCCAGGCCGTCGGTCAGGTTGACCGCGTTGCTGGTGCCGACGATGACGAAATAGGCCAGCAGGATGTACAGCAGGCCCAGCTGCGGCATCACGTCCTTAAAGAACGGCACAACCAGCTCGGTGGCTGGCGTGTCTTTTCCTACGGCGTACATGGCGAATGCGACAATCAGCGCAATCACCGATTGCCAGAAATACTTCCAGCGGGCGATCAACCCTTTGGTGTCCTTACGCACCACCTTGCGGTAGTCGTCGACGAAGCCGACGATGCCGTAACCCACCAGCACAAACAGCACGCACCAGACATACGGGTTGGACGGGTAGGCCCACATCAGCACCGAAATGGTGATGGAGGTCAGGATCATGATGCCGCCCATGGTCGGCGTGCCGCGCTTGCTGAAGTGCGACTCGGGGCCGTCGTTGCGCACCACCTGACCGAAGGACATTTCTTGCAGACGCTTGATCACCCGCGGGCCCATCCACAGCGACAGGAACAGCGCGGTCAGCAGGCTGACAATGGCTCGGAACGTCAGATAAGAAAAGACGTTGAAGCCTGAGTAATACTTGACCAAATGTTCGGCCAGCCAAACTAACATGGTGCTTTCTCCTGTAACGCGCGTACTACCTGCTCCATTGCGGCACTACGTGAACCTTTGATTAACACGGTGATGACCGCATGTTCCGACAGTAATTCCGCCACGCGCGCGATCACTGCTGTCTTGTCCTGATAATGTTCGCCGTTGCCGGAGGCTTCGCTCAGCACGCGGCTCAACCCGCCGACGCTGATCACTTTATCGACCCCGGCCAGGCGGGCGGCTTCACCCACCTGACGGTGGCACTCTTCCGCTTCTGCGCCCAGCTCGGCCATATCGCCGACCACCATCACGCGGTAGCCCGGCATTTCCGCCAGCACCTGCGCCGCCGCGGTCATCGACCCGACGTTGGCGTTATAGCTGTCGTCCAGCAGCAGCTTGCCTTCGGCCAGCGCCACCGGGAACAAGCGCCCCGGCACCGCCTGCAATTGTTTCAACCCCTGACGCACCGCTTCGAGCGTCGCGCCCACCGACATCGCCAGCGCCGTGGCCGCCAGCGCGTTGGCCACGTTGTGGCGCCCCGGCAGCGGCAGTGCGATCTCGGCGGTGCCGAACGGGCTGTGCAGCGTGAACTGCGTACCTGCGCCATTCACCCGCACGTTGTCCGCGAAGAAGTCCATACCTTCGGCGGCCTGCGGCGAGAAGCGCCAGACGGTTTTGCCGACCAGCATGCTCTGCCAGTGCGGCCAATCGTTGTTATCGGCGTTGATGATCGCCACGCCGTCGGCCGGCAGGCCGGTAAAGATTTCACCTTTCGCCTGAGCGACGCCGGCCAGCGAGCCGAAGCCTTCCAGGTGCGCCGCCGCCAGGTTATTCACCAAAGCGGTCTGCGGACGCGTCAATGCGGTGGTGTAAGCGATTTCGCCAATGTGGTTAGCGCCCAGCTCTATCACGGCAAAATCATGCTGCGGCTCCAGACGCAACAGCGTCAGCGGCACGCCGATGTCGTTATTGAAGTTACCGGCGGTATACAGCACTTCGCCGCATTCACGCAGAATGGCGGCGGTCATTTCTTTCACCGATGTCTTGCCCGAGGAGCCGGTCAGCGCCACCACGCGCGCCGGCACCTGCTGACGCACCCAGGCGCCAAGCTGCCCCAGCGCCAAACGGGTGTCTTCCACCACCAGCTGCGGCACGTCCACCAATAAGCGCTTACTGACCAGCAATGCCCCGGCGCCTGCGGCTACGGCATCCGCCGCGAAGTCGTGAGCGTCGAAACGCTCACCTTTCAGCGCCACAAACAGGCAACCGGCGGTCACCTTGCGGGTGTCTGTCGTCACCTCGACAATTTGGCAATCGGCGCCGATCGGTTCAGCGCTCAATACCTCAGCCAGTGTCTGAAGAGAGACAGGGATCATGCCAGCACCCCCAGCAGTCGGGCGACCGTCGTGCGGTCGGAGTAATCCAGGCGGCGGTTGCCCACCAGCTGATAATCTTCATGGCCCTTGCCCGCCACCAACACCACATCCTGCGCCTGCGCTTGCATGATGGCGCTGGTTACCGCTTCGGCGCGGCCGTGGATCACCAGCGCCTGCCCGGCGTCCAGCAATCCGGTCAGGATGTCGTTGATAATTGCGCGCGGCTCTTCGGTACGCGGGTTGTCATCGGTGATCACCACGCGATCGGCGAACTGCTCGGCAATACCGCCCATCAGCGGACGCTTGCCCTTGTCGCGATCGCCGCCGCAGCCGAAGACGCACCACAGCTGCCCCTGGCAGTGCAGGCGCGCGGCTTCCAGCGCTTTCTCCAGCGCATCCGGCGTGTGGGCGTAATCCACCACCACCGTCGGTTTGGCCGGCGCGTTAAACACTTCCATGCGGCCGCAGACCGGCTGCAGACGGCTGCCGGTTTCCACCAGCGCCTCCAGCGGATAGCCCAGCGACAGCAGCGTGGCCAAGGCCAACAGCAGGTTGCTGACGTTGAAAGCGCCCATCAGGCGGCTTTCGATCTCGCCGTCGCCCCAGCTGGAGCTGAAACGAACGGTGGCGCCGTTGTCGTGATAATCGACCGCCGTGGTTTTCAGCCAGCGGCCGTGGCCGCCCGGCTGCAGGTTGCCCTGCATCGTCACCGCTACCGCATCCGGCAGCTTGCCGAGCCAGCGCTGACCGACTTCATCGTCGGCGTTGATGATCGCCTGCCCCACGCTGTGGGCGGCGAACAGCGACCATTTGGCCGCCTCGTAATTGGCCATGTCACCGTGGTAATCCAGGTGATCGCGGCTCAGGTTGGTAAAGACCGCCGCGGCGAACGGCAGCGCCGCCACCCGGTGTTGCACCAGACCGTGGGAAGAAACTTCCATGGCGGCGAAGGTCGCGCCCTGTTCCGCCAACTCGTTTAATACGTGTTGAACATCCACCGCAGAACCGGTGGTATTCTCGGTCGGACACACCTGGCCCAGCAGGCCGTTGCCGACGGTGCCCATCACCGCGCTGGTTTCGCCCAGCAGTTGGCTCCACTGCGCCAACAGCTGCGTAGTGGTGGTTTTGCCGTTGGTGCCGGTCACGCCGACCAGGCGCAGACGCTCGCCCGGCTGGTGGTAAAAACGCCCGGCCAGCGCGGAAAGGCGCTGGTTCAGTTGGCTCAGGTAGATCACCGGCACGCCGTGCATCTCAACGATGGCGCCGTCTTCGGCCTGACCGTCAGCTTCGGCGATCACGGCGGCGACGCCCTGCGCGATGGCCTGCGGAATATAGCGGCGTCCATCCGTTTGATGGCCGACAACGGCGACAAACAGATCCCCGGCAGCCGCCACACGGCTGTCTAATGTCATTTCCCGCAGCGCGCGCCCGGGTGCCGTCGGCACCCACGGGGCGAGTAAGTCGCGCAAATTACGATCTGCCACCTGAACCCTCTTTCTTGTTAATCACTAATTCGCTTTTGTCACCGGTAGGCAACGCGTCAGGCTCGACGTTCATGGTGCGTAATACGCCGCCCATGATGGCGCCGAACACCGGCGCGGAGATTGCACCACCATAGTATTTCCCACCCTGTGGGTCGTTGATGACGACCACCAGGGCAAAACGGGGGTTACTTGCCGGCGCGACGCCGGCGGTATAAGCGATATATCGGTTGACGTATTTGCCGTCCGGGCCCACTTTTTTTGCGGTACCGGTTTTGATGGCGATACGGTACCCCTTGATGGCGGCTTTCACGCCGCCGCCGCCCGGCAAGGCCACGCTTTCCATCATGTGCACCACGGTGCGCACCAGAGGTTCAGGGAAAACGCGTTCGCCGGCGACCGGAGGGTCAACCTTGGTGATCGACAATGGGCGATACACGCCCAGGCTGCCGATCGTTGCATAGACTCGCGCCAACTGTAACGGAGTTACCATCAGCCCGTAGCCGAAAGAGAAGGTGGCCCTCTCTATGTCAGACCACCGTTGTTTTTTTGGGTATATGCCACTGCTTTCTCCGACCAGCCCCAAATTGGTCGCTTTTCCCAGCCCAAAACGAGAGTAAGTATCTACTAACGCTGAGGACGGCATCGCTAACGCCAGCTTTGAAACACCGACGTTACTCGACTTCTGCAAGATCCCGGTCAATGACAGCTCCGAGTACCGCGCCACGTCTTTGATCTCGTGGCCCTGGATGCGGTACGGGATGGTGTTCAGCACGCTGTTTTCTCTCACCACGCCGTTTTGCAGCGCGGTCATCACCACCATTGGCTTCACGGTTGAACCGGGTTCAAAAATATCGGTGATGGCGCGGTTACGCATGGTTTCTTTCGGCGTACCGGCCATGTTGTTCGGGTTGTAAGACGGGCTGTTGGCCATCGCCAGCACTTCGCCGGTGTTCACATCGATCAGCACCGCAGTGCCCGATTCGGCCTTGTTGAACGCCACCGCATTGTTCAGCTCGCGATACACCAGCGCCTGCAGGCGCTCATCGACGCTCAGCACCAGGTTGTGCGCCGCCTGGCTGTCGACGGAGGAGATGTCTTCGATCACCCGGCCGAAACGATCCTTACGCACCGTTCTCTCGCCCGGTTGCCCGGTCAGCCAGCGGTCGAAGCTCTTCTCGACGCCTTCGATACCTTGCCCGTCGATGTTGGTCACGCCGATGATGTGCGACGTCACCTGCCCAGCCGGGTAGTAACGGCGCGACTCCTGCCGCAGGTAGATCCCCGGCAGCTTGAGTTTGTGGATGTAGTCGCCGATCGCCGGGTTAACCTGGCGCGCCAGATAAACGAAGCGCCCTTTCGGGTTGGCGTTGATGCGGTTGGAGAGTTGGTCCAGCGGGATGTTGAGCGCATCGGAAAGCGCTTTCCAGCGGCTGTCCAGCGTGATGCCGCCGCGCTCGTTCAGCTCTTTCGGATCGGCCCACACCGCATTCACCGGCACGCTGACCGCCAACGGACGGCCGGCGCGATCGCTGATCATGCCGCGCGCGGTCGGCACTTCCTGCACGCGCAGCGAACGCATGTCACCTTCTTTCACCAGACGATCGGGGTTGATGACCTGCAGGTACGCGACGCGCAGCATCAGGCCAACCATCGCCAGCAAAATGCAGCCGCACAGCAACGCAAAACGCCAGCTGACAAAGCTGGCCTGATCTTCCTGGCGTCTCAACTTACCGGGGCGCGCTGCTTTCATGCGTTTCCTTTCTACTCCGTGTCATTATTCCGGTTAAACCATTCATTGTTTAACGATGATATTTTCCTGCGATGGATCAACGTGTTGCATCTGCAGTTTTTCTGTCGCGATACGTTCAACCCGGCTGTGATCGCCGAGGGCGTTCTCTTCTAAAATCAGGTTGCGCCACTCGATGTCCAGCGCATCGCGCTCCAGAACCAGCTGTTCGCGCTCGGCGGTCAGCAGGCGGGTGCGGTGCGCGGTAGTCACCACGAAAATCGCGGAGACCAGTGACGCAATCAGTAAAATCAGGGGGATCTTGGCGTTGCGCAGCAGATCGCCGCCAATGACCCCAACCAGACCGTGACGTTCGTTGCCGATCACGCGGGCATCCTCTCAGCAATACGCAGCACCGAGCTGCGCGCACGCGGGTTGTCCGCCACTTCCGCTTCCGACGGCATCATTTTGCCCAGCGCTTTCAGCGTTCGTCCGCCCATGCTGCGCAGTTGCTCTTCGGTCAACGGAATGCCCGCCGGCACCTGAGCGCCGCGGCTGTGGTGACGCATAAAGCGTTTGACGATGCGGTCTTCCAGCGAGTGGAAACTTATGATCGACAAACGGCCCTGTGGGGCCAGCACTTCCAGCGCGCCGTCGAGCGCACGCTCGATCTCTTCCAGCTCGCTGTTGATATAGATGCGGATCGCCTGGAAGCTGCGCGTCGCCGGATGCTTGTGCTTTTCACGGAACGGGCTGGCATCGGCAATCAGATCCGCCAACTCTTTGGTGCGCGTCATCGGCTCCACGCGGTTTCTTTCGACGATGGCGCGTGCGATGCGCTTGGCGAAACGCTCTTCGCCAAAGGTTTTCAGCACCCAGGCGATATCGTCCGCCTCGGCCTTCATCAGCCAATCCGCGGCGGACAGGCCGGTGGACGGATCCATGCGCATGTCCAGCGGACCGTCGCGCATGAAGGAGAACCCGCGCTCTGCGTCGTCAAGCTGCGGCGAGGAAACGCCCAGATCGAGCAGAACGCCGTCGATCTTGCCGACCAGTTCGCGCTCCCGCACATAGTGCGACAACTCGGAAAATGGGCCGTGTACGATGGTAAAACGAGGATCTTCAATAGATTTGGCGGCTGCAATCGCCTGAGGGTCACGGTCAATTGCCAGCAAGCGCCCTTCCGGCCCCAGCTGGGACAGAATCAGACGAGAATGGCCACCGCGACCAAAAGTACCGTCGATATATATGCCGTTGCTGCGGATGTTCAGGCCGTTGACGGCTTCGTCCAGCAGGACGGTGGTGTGTTTATAGTTTTCCAACATGCTTATAGCGACAAGTCCTGTAGCCGCTCAGACAACGGTTCCTGAGTCGACTGTTCAGCGTCAATATCATCCTTGACTTGTTGATACCAGGTCTGTTCATCCCACAGTTCAAACTTGTTGAACTGACCGACCAGCATCACTTCTTTTGTGAGCCCGGCGTGTTGCCGCAGCGTATTGGCAAGCAGCAAACGACCGGCACTATCCATCTGACACTCACTGGCATGCCCCAACAGCAGGCGCTGAACGCGGCGCTCGGCGGGATTCATGCTCGACAGACGTGATAATTTTTGTTCAATAATTTCCCATTCGGGCAAAGGATAAAGCAGCAGGCAGGGCTGATGGAGGTCAATGGTACAGACCATTTGGCCTTGCGATTCCTCGTTGAGCAATTCCCGATATCGGGTAGGTACGGCGAGCCGCCCTTTGCTGTCGAGGTTGACCATCGTCGCTCCACGGAACATTCCTGAGCTACCCCTTAGTGACCGTTTTCACCACTTTACCCCACAAATTCCCACACAATGGAGTTTACGGAGGGTATGAAAACCTTGTCAAGCCAGAGCGCCAGCGCTTTGGCAATATTTCTCTGGTCATTTTGGGAGCTGACTCGCGAAAGAAACTCTGATTATTCGACGATTAAAAATTAACACCATGATAAACGGAGAGAATTTTCTAAGCGGAAAGAATCTGATTAAAAACCTGACGAACTGGCGATTAATTAACTCATTACTTCCTTCTGCAAGCCATGTCTCATTTTTCAGCTCGGCAATCTCAGGGCTGTAACCGCTGCCGCCCCGCGCCCGCCAAGGCTCGGCGCCTGGCGAATCGACCGAAGAATAAGGCCATAACCCCTTGAGTTAATAACGCTCAATCGTTATTCACCGTGAAACTGCGCGCTATTTTACTTCAATTTGTCCCGCCATGATGAGAGCACGATAAAAATAAATGGCTCGGATATTACGAGCAGAAGTAATTTCGATTTAAATCAATTTGGTAAGATTATTCCCAAAATACCTGTTTACAATTATGGTTTCATTTTCTTACACCTTTATTTCCACAATTTTTGCCGGAAAAAAACCTCTTCAAACACCAAAAATCGCAACTGCATGTTTTTAATGAATTTATTTAAATTCACCGATTTTAATCTCCCTGTCCCATCCTGTGCCCCTGTTCTGCGGGACAAAAACCGAACAAATGTTAAAAATAAAAATTTAAATCCAGTTAAAAAACACAATACAGATTAGTACACTATATAAAGCGCAAAAACCAGAACTAACAACTACGAATAAATAATTTAACAGAACATTAACCAAAAAGGAGAGAGTGCATGCTTTCGCCCGCCCCTCACTGGCGTAGCGCCGCTGCCGATACGTTCGCACTGGTGGTGTACTGCTTTATCGCCGGCATGGCGATAGAAGTGTTGATCTCCGGCATGAGCTTCCAGCAATCCCTCTCTTCGCGCCTGCTGTCGATCCCGGTCAACATCCTGATCGCCTGGCCTTACGGCCGCTATCGCGATCTGTTTATCCGCACGGCACGCCGCTGCCCACGCGGCCAATTCCTACTGCGCAACCTCGCCGATCTGCTGGCTTACGTCAGTTTCCAGTCGCCGGTTTATGCCGCCATTCTGTGGAGCGTGGGCGCCGACGGCCAACAAATGCTGGCGGCGGTGACCAGCAATGCGCTGGTCTCCATGGCGATGGGCGTAGTGTATGGCTATTTCCTGGAATATTGCCGACGGCTGTTTCGGGTCGCGGGTTACGTCTAAACCAGGAGCCCGACAACGCGGGCTCCTGTAGAGCGGCCTATTTGCGGCTCAGGCTACCGCGGCGGAACAGATTACGGCGTATCCGCGTCAGTCCCGGTTTGGGTTTACGCGGTTCGTCCAGGCTGGCCAACACCAGCTCCAGCACGCGTTCGGCCACGTCGCGATGGCGCTGCGCTACCGCGAGCACCGGGCACTCCAGAAAATCCAACAGCTCATGGTCGCCGAAGGTGGCAATCGCCAGATCGGTCGGCAAACGGCCGCGTTGCTTCAGCGTCACGTCCATCACGCCCTGCAATAAAGAGAACGACGTGGTGAACAGCGCCTGCGGCATCGGGTGCGTTTTCAGCCATTCAGCAAACAGCGCGCCGGCGGCCTCACGCTCATAGCTGTTGGCGTACAGATAATCGACATGGCGAGGATCCTCTTGCCAGGCCTGACGGAAGCCCTGCTCACGCAGGAAGCTGACCGAAAGCTCCGGCAAGGCGCCCAGGTACAGTACCGACTCCGCCGGGAAGGTGCGCAGCTCCTGCGCCAGCGCAAAGGCATCTTCCTCGTCGGCCCCGACGACGCTGATGAAATGCTCGCGATCCAACGCGCGGTCCAGTGCGATGATCGGCAGCGGATCGTTGGCCCAGCGTTGATAGAAGGGGTGCTCCGGCGGCAAGGCGGTGGAAACGATGATGGCGTCCACCTGACGCTGCAGCAAGTGCTCGATACAGCGCATTTCGTTGTCCGGCTGATCTTCGGAGCAGGCGATCAGCAATTGATAACCACGCTGGCGCGCCTGACGCTCCAGGTAGTTGGCGATACGGGTATAGCTGGTATTTTCCAGATCCGGGATCACCAGACCGATAGAACGGGTGCGCCCAGCGCGCAGCCCTGCCGCGACGGCATTCGGGTGGTAGTTATGCTCCCTGACCACGGCCATCACTTTCTCGACGGTTTTATCGCTGACACGATACTGCTTCGCCTTGCCGTTGATGACATAACTGGCCGTCGTGCGCGAAACGCCCGCGAGACGCGCGATTTCATCCAGTTTCACATTAACCCCTTAATGACGCTGAAAATAGAAGTGAAGGCTGTGCTCGGATTAACCATGACATCCCGTGCGGTTATTCAATCCAGCCTCTGCGATCTAACAGCAGAAAACACTACCTAGCAACCGCTTTTGCCGAAAGGTGCCAGCAATCGGGCAAAAAAATGCCGAAAAACAAAGGGCGCAGCCATGCCGCGCCCCGATTATTCGCCACTAAACCGCGCTCAGCGCATGATTTTGTCGCCGCGCGACACGCCGACCACGCCGGAACGCGCCACTTCCACAATCTCCGCCACTTCACGCACCGCGCTCAGGAAGGCGTCGAGCTTGTCGCTGGTGCCGGCCAGCTGTACCGTGTACAGCGTCGCCGTCACATCGACGATCTGGCCGCGGAAAATGTCGGCGCAGCGTTTCACCTCTTCACGGCCATAACCGCTGGCCTGCAGCTTCACCAGCATGATCTCGCGCTCGACGTGAGCGCCTTGCACCAGCTCGCTGACGCGCAGCACGTCCACCAGCTTGTGCAGCTGTTTCTCAATCTGCTCCAGCACTTTCTCGTCGCCGACGGTCTGGATAGTCATGCGCGACAGCGTCGGATCGTCGGTCGGCGCCACCGTCAGGCTTTCAATGTTATAACCGCGCTGGGAGAACAGCCCGACCACGCGCGACAAGGCGCCGGATTCGTTTTCCAGCAAGACAGATAAAATACGGCGCATGATCAGGTCCTCTCCGTTTTGCTAAGCCACATTTCGTCCATGCTTCCGCCGCGGATCTGCATCGGGTAAACATGTTCGGTTTCATCGACGGTCACGTCGACGAACACCAGCCGCTCTTTTTCCGCCAGCGCCTGCGCCAGCTTACTTTCCAGCTCATCCGGCGTGCGGATGGCGATGCCGACATGGCCGTAAGCCTCGGCCAGCTTGACGAAGTCCGGCAGCGAATCCATGTAAGACTGCGAATGGCGGCCGGAATAAATCATGTCCTGCCACTGCTTCACCATGCCCAGATAGCGGTTGTTGAGGTTCACCACCACCACCGGCAGGTTATATTGCAGCGCAGTGGACAGCTCCTGAATATTCATCTGAATGCTGCCGTCGCCGGTCACGCACACCACGGTTTCTTCCGGCAGCGCCAGCTTGACGCCCAATGCCGCCGGCAGGCCGAAGCCCATGGTGCCGAGGCCGCCGGAGTTGATCCAGCGGCGCGGTTTGTCGAACGGATAATAGAGCGCGGCGAACATCTGGTGCTGGCCCACGTCCGAGGTGACGTAGGCGTCGCCTTTGGTCAGGCGGTGCAGGGTTTCGATCACCGCCTGCGGCTTGATGGTGCCGCTGTGCTTGTCGTAACCCAGGCAGTCGCGGGCACGCCACTGCTCGATAGACTGCCACCAGTCGCGCAGCGCATCGTGATCCTGCGCTTTCTCATCCTGCGCCAGCAACTCCAGCATTTGAACCAACACCTGCTTGGCATCACCGACGATCGGAATATCGGCGTCCACCGTTTTGGAGATCGAAGTCGGATCGATATCAATGTGCAGCACGGTGGCGTCCGGGCAGTATTTAGCCAGATTGTTGGTGGTGCGATCGTCGAAGCGCACGCCTACGGCGAAGATCACGTCGGCATGGTGCATGGTTTTGTTGGCTTCATAGGTTCCGTGCATGCCGAGCATACCGACGCTCTGACGATGGGTGCCGGGGAAAGCGCCCAATCCCATCAGGCTGCTGGTTACCGGCAGGTTCAGCTGCTCCGCCAACGACAGTAATTCAGCTTCACAACCGGCGTTGATCGCGCCGCCGCCGACGTACATCACCGGCTTTTTGGCCGCCAGAATGGTTTGTAACGCGCGTTTGATCTGCCCGCGGTGGCCCTGCACCGTCGGGTTATAAGAACGCATGCTCACGTCCTGCGGGTAGGCATAAGGCATCCGCACCGCCGGGCCGACAATGTCTTTCGGCAGATCGATCACTACCGGGCCGGGGCGGCCGCTGGAAGCCAGGTAGAACGCCTTCTTCAACACCGCCGGGATGTCTTCGGTGCGTTTTACCAGGAAGCTGTGCTTCACCACCGGGCGCGAAATCCCCACCATATCGCACTCCTGGAAGGCGTCGTAGCCGATCAGCGAGCTGGGCACCTGCCCCGACAGCACCACCATCGGGATCGAGTCCATATAAGCGGTAGCGATACCGGTAATGGCGTTGGTGGCGCCGGGGCCTGAGGTCACCAACACCACGCCCACTTCACCGGTGGCGCGCGCGTAACCGTCGGCCATGTGCACCGCACCTTGCTCGTGGCGCACCAGAATATGATCGATCCCTCCGACCGTATGCAGGGCGTCGTAGATATCGAGCACCGCCCCGCCGGGATAGCCGAATACATGCTTAACGCCCTGATCGATCAACGATCGGACGACCATCTCGGCTCCTGACAACATCTCCATGGGTTTGCCTCCAGGCTTGCTTATTCTTCTCTGGCGCCGGAACGTAGCGCCTGCTGCGGGGCAATGCCCCTAAATTTTTATGGGTTGTCGCTATCGAATTAACATAACGTCAGAAGATGGGGCAGGCAAACGGCAAAATGGCTTAACAGCGGCGGGGTTATTGCCAAGCGGCTGGAGATCGCGGCTTTATAAAAACAATGCGCTAGCCCCAGAGGCGTCAGGCTAGGCATTGTTTCGAACAGAGGGAAAATTACAGAACTAAATCAGGCGAGGTATATGCCGTTTTTTTCGCCGGACGCGCGATCCGGCGGCGGCGTCAAGCCTGTTCCTGGTACATTGAGTCGATTTCACGCTGATAGCGCTGCAGGATCACTTTGCGGCGCAGCTTCAGCGTTGGCGTCAGCTCTCCCAGCTCCATGGAAAAGGCCGCCGGCAGCAGAGTGAACTTCTTCACCTGTTCGAAGCGCGCCAGCTCCTTTTGCATCTCGCGCAGACGCTTTTCGAACATCTCGAGAATTTCACCGTTGCGCAGCAGTTCCAGACGATCTTGGTACTTCAGGTTGACTGACTTCGCGTACTCTTCCAGCGACTCAAAGCACGGCACGATCAGCGCGGAAACGAACTTGCGCGCATCGGCGATGATCGCCACCTGTTCGATAAAACGGTCCTGCGCCAGCGTACCTTCCAGCATCTGCGGCGCGATGTATTTGCCGCCGGAGGTTTTCATCAAATCCTTCAGGCGCTCGGTGATGAACAGATTGCCCTCTTCATCGATCGCCCCGGCATCGCCGGTTTTCAGCCAGCCGTCTGCGGTAAAGGTCGCGGCGGTTTCCAATGGCTTGTTGAAATAGCCGCGCATCACGATCGGCCCTCGCACCTGGATTTCATTTTCTTCACCGATGCGCACCTCGACCTCCGGCAGCGGTTTGCCGATGGAGCCGAAACGGAAATGCCCTTCCTCCCAGCAGGACACGGTCGCACAGGTTTCGGTCATGCCGTAGCCGTACTTGATGTTGACGCCCATCGCCTGGAAGAACAGGATCACATTGTCATCCAGCTTGGCACCCGCCGCCGGTAGAAAGCGCACCCGGCCGCCGAGGATACCGCGCAGCTTGCTCAATACCAGCTTGTCGGCCCAGCGATGGGAGAGTTCGAACAGTTTGCCCAACGGTTTGCCGGCCCGCTCCTGCAGGAACTTGCGCTCCCCGCAGACGATCGCCCAGTGGAACAGCGCGCGGCGCAGCCAAGGGGCGCGCGCCACTTTTTCATGCACCGCGCTGAAAATCTTCTCGTAGAAACGCGGTACCGCGCACATCAGCGTCGGGCGGACCTGCCCCATCGCTTCCCGCACCCAGTCGGTGTTCGGCAGGAAGACGTTCTGCGCGCCGGAATGCATCACAAAGAAGCTCCAGGCACGCTCGAACACGTGCGACAGCGGCAGGAAACTGAGCGACACATCTTCTTCGCCGACCGTCAGCCTTTCATCATGCAGGTAGAGCTGCGCCGCCAGATTGCGGTAGTCCAGCATCACCCCCTTAGGCTCACCGGTGGTGCCCGAGGTATAGATCAGGGTGAAGAGATCCTGAAGGTCGCACTCTTCAATGCGCTGCCGACGTTGAACGATAAAAGCCGCCGGATCGGCGGCACGCTCGAAGGCGCTCAGATGCTGTGCGATCTCGCAGCCGCGCAGATCGGCATCCTCGTCAAACACGATAATATGGCGCAGCTGTGGGCAAACGCCGCGCAGCGCGATGGCGGCGTCAAGCTGCGCCTGCTCCCCGACGAACAGTATACGGATGTCGGCGTCGTTGGTGACGAACGCCGCCTGCGCCGGCGTATTGGTGGAATACAGCGGCACGCTGACGCCGCGCAGATGCAGGATAGCGAGATCGGCCAACGACCAGGCTATGCCGTTATTGGCGAATATACCGATGCGCTCTTGCACTTCGGCCCCAAGGGCCAACAGCCCGGCGGCAATGCGATCGATGCGGGTGGCAGCCTCTCCCCAGGTCAGTTGAAACTCGCCGTTGGGCGACCATTGGCGAAAAGCTGTGCGATTGGCTCGATGGGTGATTTGATGCTGTATACGATGGATCAAATGGTATTGCAGCAGATTAGTGATCATAGTGCTCTAAGCCTGAAATGAATCATACAGTTAAGCCTGAACGACGCCTTGCGGCCCTCATCTCAGCTTACACGTGTTTACTTTTTTCCGCGCAGTCTACCTACTCTCAGGCAGAGGGAAAAGTGATTTCAGCGTAGAAGTGTGAGCCAAAACTCAGGCCGGCTTTCGCGCTTTCATGGGTTGGACAGAACGGGAAAGAAAAGGTTGGGTGGCAGCAATAAAACGCGGCCCATCCGGGCCGCCGCATCGAATTAGTTTAAAATACCAGCCGAAAAGTAAAAATCAGAATATTAATTTATATTAATTATTTTTGGTAAACGAACCAACCCACCCTGAAAATAAGTTATTTTATCGCCGCAAAACCAAGAAACATCTTAATAAAAACCCAGATAGTTCTTAGCTTTTATCATGAGAAAAAAACGCTCAGTTGAATATTATTTTTGTATGACCCCATTTTTTATCGCGTTACTTTGGGTTACCGGCCTCAATCAGAACGGATTTCATCCACTGGTGGCCTTTATCCCGCTCGGAGGATTCATGCCAGGAGAGATAGCAAGTAGCTTTATTATCGTTGCCACATAAAGGAACCGACTTTATTTTCAACGCTTCCGTCTGTTGCCGCACCAGCCAGGCGGGCGCAATCGCCACCATGTCCGTTTGCGACACCATATTCAACACGCTGTAGAGATCCGTGCACTGTTGTGTCACGGTGCGCAGCATCGGTTCCTCTAAATAAAAAGGTTTACTGAAAGAACCAAAACTTTCCAGGGAAACTGCCGCGTGCTGTTCGGCCAACATTTTCTCCGGCGTCACCTCCTCCCCTATTCGCGGGTGCGCCTGCGCGACCGCCAGCACTAATTCGTCGTCGAACATTGCCAGGCTGCGAAACTCCGCCGACTCGAAACGGCTGTAGCCGATGACAAACTCGACGTCCTGATAACGCAATTGATGTTCGATATTATTGTTAATGTATGACTTTATTTGCAGGTTAAGCTGCGGCGCGATCTGTTTGACGTGATTGATTATTCCAGCGCCCAGACGTAAATCGAGCGGGCTGCACAGCGACAAGGAGAACGCTCGCGTGCTGGTCAGCGGCTCAAACTCAGATCCCGGCAACTCATTTTGCACCAGCTGCAGCGCTTGCCGCACCGGCCCGAACAGCTGCCTGGCGCGCATAGTGGGCTGAATCCCGCGCCCGCAGCGCACAAACAGTTCATCGTTGAACATCACCTTCAGGCGCGCCACCGCGTTACTCACCGCCGGCTGCGACATCCCCAACGAATTAGCGGCTCGCGTAATATTTTGCATTTGCATCACGGCGTCAAACACCGTCAGCAAATTAAGATCGACGCTGCGCAAATGGATGTCCGCCGGCTCTTTGACCATGGCGATTTCTGAATCATATTCAGCCATATTTCACTCCACTAAATCCTGTGTAGATAATCTAATCCTTATGCTCGAAAAACAATGAAACGCCGCATTGTCTTATCTTTGCACGACAAATCCTGCTATTACCGTCATGAGCCGATAAAAAACCTCGTGTTATCGACACGATATAAGTCGTATATGGAATGCATGTCAGTCACTTATCCCGTCAGCAGGAAGAATGCTACCTGGGTGGTACCAACAATTAGGTATTAACAATGATTAATACAATTAAACAACGTAACCGCACTGTATGAGACAAACTATAAAAACACATCATAAGCAATCAAACCATCTAAAAACACCGCTCACTTTGTGTAAAATCGCATTATTTTGTTATATTATGACTAAAACAATCAATTAATCATATGAATCCAATTTCAATCATTTGAATTAAAAATGTTATTTTGTTGCCTCCCGTGATTAATCTCTCTTAATTTTCATCACAAATCTTAACCCAACAAAATCCAGAAGCAATTAGCGCAGTCTCTATTCGATTCGTTTATGCTAAGCAACGCGCAAACTGCGCCCCACTTTTTCTCTAGAGCACCGCATTTTTACCGAATGTTCCTCTGTTTGGCCACTTAGCCGGTGCATTGTCCCCGCATTCAATCAGGTGTTGACATCGCCAGGCCAATCACGTATCAAATTAGGCAGACACCCAATTTAAGAGAAGCTGAACCCTTATGATCCGTACCCACCGTCTACTAGGCCTACTACTCAACGCATCTTGTTTGCGCGGTATGCCTGTGGATGAAGTTCGGAGCTGACTCAGCCGATCACCCATAAGAAACCCGCGCTACTGCGCGGGTTTTTTTTTGCCCGCTTAGCGTGAAATCAACACGATAAGGAATGCACCGATGAGCCAACAAGTCATTATTTTCGATACCACTCTGCGTGACGGCGAACAGGCATTGCAGGCCAGCCTGAGCGTAAAAGAGAAGATTCAGATTGCGCTGGCGCTGGAAAGAATGGGCGTTGACGTGATGGAAGTCGGCTTCCCGGTCTCTTCGCCGGGCGACTTCGAATCGGTGCAAACCATCGCGCGCCAGATCAAGAACAGTCGCGTCTGCGGCCTGGCCCGCTGCGTGGACAAAGACATCGACGTGGCTGCCGAAGCGCTGCGCGTCGCCGAAGCGTTCCGCATCCACGTGTTCCTGGCCACCTCCACCCTGCATATCGAATCTAAGCTGAAGCGCTCGTTCGACGAAGTGTTGGAGATGGCGGTGCGCTCTGTCAAACGCGCCCGCAACTACACCGACGACGTAGAGTTCTCCTGTGAAGACGCCGGCCGCACGCCGATCGACAATCTGTGCCGCGTGGTCGAAGCCGCCATCAACGCCGGCGCCACCACCATCAATATTCCGGACACCGTCGGCTACACCACGCCGAACCAGTTCGGCGGCATCATCACCACCTTGTATGACCGCGTGCCGAACATCGACAAAGCCATCATTTCCGTACACTGCCACGACGATTTGGGCATGGCGGTCGGCAACTCTATTGCCGCGGTCCAGGCCGGCGCCCGTCAGGTGGAAGGCACCCTGAACGGCATCGGTGAGCGCGCCGGCAACTGTTCACTGGAAGAGGTGATCATGGCGATTAAAGTGCGCCAGGACATCATGAACGTGCACACCAACATCAATCATCAGGAAATCTTCCGCACCAGCCAGATCGTCAGCCAGCTGTGCAACATGCCGATTCCGGCCAACAAGGCGATCGTCGGCTCCAACGCCTTCGCCCACTCCTCCGGCATTCACCAGGACGGCGTGCTGAAGAACCGCGAAAACTACGAAATCATGACCCCGCAGTCGATCGGCCTGAAGGACGTGCAGTTGAACCTGACCTCCCGCTCCGGCCGCGCGGCGGTGAAACACCGCATGGAAGAGATGGGCTACCAGGAGCAGGACTACAACCTGGATACCCTGTATGCCGTCTTCCTGAAGTTGGCCGACAAAAAAGGCCAGGTGTTCGACTATGACCTGGAGGCGCTGGCCTTCATCAATAAACAGCAGGAAGAGCCGGAGCACTTCAGCCTGGGCTACTTCAGCGTGCAGTCCGGCAGCAGCATCATGGCCACCGCCTCGGTGAAACTGATCTGCGGCGGCGAAGAGAAAGCCGAAGCCGCCACCGGCAACGGCCCGGTCGATGCGGTCTATCAGGCGATCAATCGCATCACCGATTACCCGATCGAGCTGGTGAAGTACCAGTTGACCGCCAAGGGCCATGGCCGCGACGCGCTGGGCCAGGTGGATATCGTCGTCTCTTACAACGGCCGCCGCTTCCACGGCGTAGGCCTGGCGACCGACATCGTCGAATCCTCTGCCAAGGCAATGGTGCACGTGTTGAACAATATTTGGCGCTCACAGCAGGTAGAAAAAGAAAAGCAGCGCCTGCAGCAAAACAAACATCAAAATAATCAGGAAACGGTGTGAACATGACGAAGACTTATCACATTGCCGTCTTGCCCGGAGACGGCATCGGCCCGGAAGTAATGGCTCAGGCGCGCAAAGTATTGGACGCAGTGCGTCAACGCTTTGATATTCGCATCACCACCGCCGAGTACGACGTCGGCGGCATCGCCATCGATCGCCACGGCAGCCCGTTGCCGGCGGCGACCGTCGCCGGCTGCGAGCAGGCCGACGCCATCCTGTTCGGCTCGGTGGGCGGCCCGAAATGGGAACACCTGCCGCCGGCCGAGCAGCCGGAACGCGGCGCGCTGTTGCCGCTGCGCAAGCACTTCAAACTGTTCAGCAACCTGCGCCCGGCCCGCCTGTATCAAGGGCTGGAGGCATTCTGCCCGCTGCGCGCCGACATCGCCGCCCGCGGCTTCGACATTCTGTGCGTGCGCGAACTGACCGGTGGCATCTACTTTGGCCAACCGAAGGGCCGCGAAGGCCAGGGCATGCAGGAGCGCGCTTTCGATACCGAGGTGTATCACCGTTTCGAGATTGAACGCATCGCACGCATCGCCTTCGAATCCGCCCGCAAGCGCCGCCACAAGGTGACGTCGATCGACAAGGCCAACGTACTGCAAAGCTCCATCCTGTGGCGTGAAGTGGTCAATCAGGTTGCCAAGGATTACCCGGACGTGTCGCTGTCGCACATGTATATCGACAACGCCACCATGCAGCTGATCAAGGATCCGTCCCAATTCGACGTGCTGCTGTGCTCCAACCTGTTCGGCGACATCCTGTCCGACGAATGCGCGATGATCACCGGCTCGATGGGCATGTTGCCATCCGCCAGCCTGAACGAGCAAGGCTTCGGCCTGTACGAACCGGCGGGCGGTTCCGCGCCGGATATTGCAGGCAAAGGCATCGCCAACCCAATTGCGCAGATCCTGTCCGCCACCCTGCTGCTGCGTTACAGCCTGGGCGCCGATGAAGCGGCCGACGCCGTGGAGCGCGCCATCAACCAGGCGTTGGAACAGGGCTACCGCACCGCCGATCTGGCCGGTGACGGCAAAGCCGTCAGCACCGATGAAATGGGCGACATCATCGCTCGCTTTGTAGCTCAGGGGGCATAACATGGCCAAGACCTTATATCAGAAGCTGTACGACGCCCACGTGGTATACGAAGCGCCGAACGAAACGCCGTTGCTGTATATCGACCGTCACCTAGTGCACGAAGTCACCTCGCCGCAGGCGTTCGACGGCCTGCGCGCCATGGGCCGCAAGGTACGCCAGCCCGGCAAAACCTTCGCCACCATGGATCACAACGTGTCGACCCAGACCAAAGACATCAACGCCAGCGGCGAGATGGCACGTATCCAGATGCAGGAGTTGATCAAGAACTGCGCGGAATTCGGTGTTTCGTTATATGACCTGAATCACCCCTTCCAGGGCATCGTGCACGTGATCGGGCCTGAGCAAGGCATGACGCTGCCGGGCATGACCATCGTCTGCGGCGACTCGCACACCGCCACCCACGGCGCTTTCGGCTCGCTGGCGTTCGGCATCGGCACCTCCGAAGTGGAACACGTGCTGGCGACCCAAACCCTGAAGCAGGGCCGGGCCAAAACCATGAAGATTGAGGTTACCGGCGACGCCGCCGAGGGCATCACCGCCAAAGACATCGTGCTGGCGGTGATCGGCAAAACCGGCAGCGCCGGCGGCACCGGCCACGTGGTGGAGTTCTGCGGCAAGGCGATCGAAGCGTTGAGCATGGAAGGCCGCATGACCCTGTGCAACATGGCGATCGAAATGGGCGCCAAAGCCGGCTTAGTGGCGCCGGACGACACCACCTTCGCCTACCTGAAGGGGCGCCAGTTCGCGCCAACCGGCGAAAACTGGGAGCAGGCGGTCGCTTACTGGCGCACGTTGAAGTCCGACGCCGACGCCCAGTTCGATACCGTGGTGACGCTGCGCGCCGAAGAAATCGCGCCGCAGGTCACCTGGGGCACCAATCCCGGCCAGGTGATCGCCGTCAATCAGGCGATCCCGGCGCCGGAATCGTTCAACGATCCGGTCGAGCGCGCCTCCGCCGAGAAAGCGCTGGCCTACATGGATTTGAAGCCGGGCATCAAATTGACCGACGTGCCGATCGACAAAGTGTTCATCGGCTCCTGCACCAACTCCCGCATCGAAGATCTGCGCGCGGCGGCGGCGATCGCCAAAGGGCGCAAGGTCGCCAGCGGCGTGCAGGCCATCGTGGTGCCGGGATCCGGCCCGGTGAAGGCCCAGGCGGAAGCCGAAGGGTTGGACAAAATCTTTATCGAAGCCGGTTTCGAATGGCGTTTGCCGGGTTGCTCAATGTGTCTGGCAATGAACAACGACCGTCTGAATCCGGGCGAGCGCTGCGCATCCACCAGCAACCGTAATTTCGAAGGGCGTCAGGGCCGCGGTGGGCGCACCCACCTGGTCAGCCCGGCGATGGCGGCCGCGGCCGCCGTCGCCGGTCACTTCGCCGACATCCGTGATATTCACTAAGGGGCTAACGTGGCTAAATTTACTCAACATACCGGCTTAGTGGTGCCTTTGGATGCGGCCAACGTCGACACCGACGCCATTATTCCCAAGCAGTTCTTACAGAAGGTCACCCGCACCGGTTTCGGCCAGCATCTGTTCAACGACTGGCGCTTCCTCGACGATGCCGGCCAGCAACCGAACCCGGCGTTCGTGCTGAACAAACCGCGCTATAAAGGCGCCAGCATCCTGTTGGCGCGGGAGAACTTCGGCTGCGGCTCCTCGCGCGAACACGCCCCTTGGGCGCTGACCGACTACGGGTTCAAAGTGGTGATCGCGCCGAGCTTCGCCGATATCTTCTACGGCAACTCATTTAACAACCAGCTGTTGCCGGTAACGCTGAGCGAGCAGCAGGTGGATGAACTGTTCAAACTGGTAGACGCCAACGAAGGGACGGAGTTCGTGGTGGATCTGGAGAACCAGACGGTCAACGCCGGCGGCAAAAGCTATCCGTTCGAAATCGACAGCTTCCGCCGCCACTGCATGATCAACGGGCTGGACAGCATCGGCCTGACGCTGCAGCACGAAGCGGACATCTCCCGCTACGAAGCGCAGCAGCCGGCGTTTCTGAATTAATCCCCTTCACCCGCCGCCCGGCGGGTGAATTTTTTCCTCACCAGTAGCCCAGCAGCTTCCACCACGCCCCGCCGATCAGCATCCAGATCAGCAGGTTAACCACACTCATCACCCATCCCGCTTTCCACCATTCTCCCAGCGTCACATAGCCGGAGCCAAAGATGATCGGCGCGGTGCCGGTGCCGTAATGCGTCAGCGACATCATCAGCGAAGAAGAAAACGCCAGGATCAGGCCCAGCAGCGCCGGTGGCGCGCCAAGCGCGATGCCGGCGGCGAAGAAGGCGGCGAACATCGCCGTCACGTGCGCGGTGGTGCTGGCGAAGAAATAGTGCGAATACAAGTAGATGAGAGTCAGCAAGATCGTACCGCCCACCCAGCTCATACCCATATGGTCAATGCCGTTGCCCACGGTCTGCGACAGCCAGCCGATCAGCCCCAGCTTGCCGAGGAAACTGGCCATCATCACCAACGCCGAGAACCACACCACGGTGTCCCAGGCCCCTTTATGCTTCAGCACATCCTCCCAGCTCAGCACGCCAGTGGCCAGCAGCACCGCCAAGCCGATCAGCGCCGCGGTGGTGGGATTGACCGCCAGCGCCGGGCCGAAGATCATCGCCGGAATGCCGGCCCACAGTATCAGCAACAGCGCGAACACCCCGAGGGTAATTTTTTCCGGCAGCGTCACCGGCCCCAACGCCTGCAGTTTTTCGCGCGCGAAGCGCGGCGCGTCCGGGGTGCTTTTCACCTCCGGCGGATACAGCAGGTAGATGACCAGCGGCATCACGAGCAGCGAACACAGCCCAGGTACCAGGGCGGCAATCGCCCACATCGACCAGGACAGCTCGAAGCTGCCATGGGTGCCTTTGGCGATCAGGCTGACGATCAACGGGTTAGGCGCAGTGGCGGTGATAAACATCGCCGAGGTGACCGGGTTGATGTTGTAGTTCACCAGCGACAGGTAGCGGCCGATCTTGCCGGAGGTATTGAGCTCCGGTTTTGAACCGAAACTGTCGGCGATCGATTTCATGATCGGGTGAATGATGCCGCCGCCGCGCGCGGTGTTGCTCGGCGTCACCGGCGCCAGCGTGGTTTCCGCCAGCGTCAGCGCATAGGCGATGCCCAGCGTTTTTTTGCCGAACAGCGAAATAAAATAGTAGCCGATGCGCGCGCCCAGCCCGGTTTTGTTCAGGCTGAGGGAGATCATGATCGAAAAGCCGATCAGCCAGATCAGTTGGTTGGAAAAACCGCTGAGCGCATCGTCCAGCGCGGCCCCCGGCTTGCCGGGATTGGTGACGCCGGTCACCGCCACCAGGGCGATGGCGATCACCGAGACCGCGCCAATCGGCATCGCTTTGCCGATAATGGCGATGATGGTGCCGATAAACAGCGCCAGCAGCTGCCAGGCGTTGGGCGCAACGCCCTCCGGCACGGGAATGAGGAACCAGATAATCAGCGTGGCGGCCAGGGCGCACAAGGAAGGAAGCGGTTTGAGCGGTGTGAGTTTATCCATAACGTTCCCACTGTTCTAAACAACAAGGCGGCATCTCAATAGCGAGACGGGCGTGGGCGCAACGATCGCGCTCCATATGCCTTCAGCTTGGGCGTCCGCTTCAGCCTTCTCAATGACTTGCATCAAGAATGCCGTCGTTTAACCTCACACTTCACGCACTTTGGCGCTCATCCCGAGCGCCGCCAGCGCCAACAGCGCCGCCATCCAATACACCGAGCCATGACCGAGGTTCTCCACCAGTGCGCCCTGCAGCACCCCGGCCAGGATCACCCCGGTCGAGATACTGTTGGTGAACAGCGTGGTGGCGGCGCCCGGTCGGCCCGGCATCAAATCCTGAAAATAGAGCATGCCGATACCGGCGACGATACCGATAAACACCGCGTTGAGCAGCTGCAGCGCGATCAGGGCCGGCTTGCTCTCCAGTACCGTCAGCCCGAGGTAAAACAGCACGCCTGCCACCACCGCCAGCAGCATCATGTTGCGCTTGCCGAAACGTTTGACGTAGTAACCGGCCAGCAGCATCGCCGGGATCTCCAGCCCGGCGGCGGTACCCATCAACACCCCGGCCAACCCTTCCGGCAGGCCGAGATCGGCGGTGATATACAGCGGCATATCGATGATATACAAGGTGTTGCAGGTCCACATCAGCATTGAGGCGATGAACAGCAGCCGTACGTCGCGATTGCGCCAGGCACTGGCGGGCGCGATCGGCGCAGACACCCCACCCTGCAGCCCCTCATTTTCCGCCGCGCGCGGCACCGAAGGCAGCATAAACCCCACCAGCAGCACGCAAACCGCGAAGGTGGCGGCGGCAATCAGGAACATCACGGTGAATCCGTAGTTCAGCGCCAACGCAAACGACAGCGGCGGGCCGATCACCCACGCCAGCGAAAGCTGGGCGCGCATCACCGAGCTGAACATCACTACTTCACGCGCCTCGCTATCGGCATATTCCCGCGCCAGCGCGAAGATCTGCGGCATGGCGGTGTTGGCAACGGCGGACATCAGCACCCCGGCGGTGATCAGCGTCAGGTAGTCGCGGTTAAAGGCGAACAACAGGCAGTTACCGACCGCCATCAGGCAGCACAGCAGGATCAGCCTGCGGCGATCGCCGCGGGTGTCGGAACGTTTGGCCAGCAGGAAGCTGACGACGATGCCGGCCACCGCGTTGGCGGTATAAAACAGCCCGACCCACAGCGGCCGCACCTTAACTTCGGTGGTCAGAAACAGGCTGAGCGTCGGCGTCAGCAATGCGCCGGCGATGCCGGAGAGAAAAGCGATCAGTAGGAATGCGGCAAAGATGGGGTTAATGCGCAGTGACAACCGGCTCAGGCGTTGCATATCGTCTTCCCTGACCTCAAAGCAGAAGAAAGAACCTTAGGCCACGGCAAGAAAAATGCAAGCGCATCGCCATGTCCATGCATAAAAAAACCAGTGGGTTGCCCCACTGGCTGGTGAAACAGCACCATTACTCAGAAACTTGTTGCCGCAGCCCCTACAGGTGCTCGCGATATTGCTTATCGGTCATCTCTTTGATGTCCCATTGCGTCAGGTGTGCCAGCATCGCCAGCCGCGCCTGTTCGGGCACCACGCTCAGCCAGTCGGCGCGTTGACGGCGCACCGCGCTGAAATAGCGCTGATAGAACTGTTTGGATAAGAAAGCTTTCATGATTACGCCCTCCCCTTTCATTGATGAAAATTATCGGCGTAATATAGGGAAAGAAAAATTGACGAGTTGAGGCGGGAGCGTTCCTCTTTTATGTCCACGTCCAGATTGCAGCAACAGTTCATCCGCCTGTGGCAGCGCTGCCACGGTGAAACCACCGACACCACCCTGCAGGATCTGGCGGAGGTGCTCAGCTGCTCGCGGCGCCACGTGCGCTCCCTGCTGAGCGCCATGCAGCGGGAAGGCTGGCTCACCTGGCAGGCGGAGTCGGGGCGCGGCAAGCGTTCACGGTTAACCTTCCACTACACCGGCCTGGCGCTGCAGCAACAGCGGGCCGAGGAGCTGTTGGAACAGGATCGCATCGATCAGTTGGTGCAGCTGGTGGGCGACAAAAACGTGGTGCGCCAAATGCTGCTGTCGCAGCTGGGGCGTAGCTTCCGCCAGGGTAAACACATCCTGCGGGTGCTCTACTACCGGCAGTTGTACAACCTGCTGCCCGGCTCGGCGCTGCGGCGTTCGGAAACCCATTTGGCGCGCCAGATCTTCAACGGCCTGACGCGCATAAATGAGGAAAACGGGGAACTGGAGTCCGATCTGTCCCACCATTGGCAGGCGCTGACGCCCTTGCACTGGCGGTTTTACCTGCGCCCGGCGATCCATTTTCATCACGGCCGTGAGCTGGAGATGGCAGACGTCATCACTTCCCTCTCGCGTCTCACCTCGCAACCGCTGTTCTCACATATCGAAAGCGTCACCTCGCCGACGCCGTTCGTTATCGACGTGCATCTGCGCAGCCCCGACCACTGGCTACCCTGGCTGCTGGGCAGCGTGCAGGCCATGATCCTGCCGCGCGAATGGCGCGAACTGCCGGACTTCGCCCGCCATCCGGTCGGCACCGGCCCCTACCGCGTGGTGCGCAATCTTCCCAGCCAGATGAAGATCCACGCCTTCGACGACTATTTCGGCTACCGGGCGCTGATCGACGAGGTGAACATCTGGGTGCTGCCGGAGTTCTCCGAAGAGCTGGTGCACTCCGGCGTGCAGCTGCAGGGCGATGAAACCGGCAAAAACGAACTGGAAAGCCGACTGGAAGAGGGCTGTTATTTCTTGCTGTTCGATCAGCGTTCCCCGCTGGCCGCCGACCCCGCCATTCGCAGCTGGCTGTGCGAATTGATCAACCCCATTTCGCTGCTGAGCCACGCCGGGCCGCTCTACCAGCGCTATTGGTCGCCGGCATACGGCCTGCTGCCGCGCTGGCACCACAACCGCACGCTGGCGCAGCAACCCAAACCGGCGGGGCTGACTGAACTGACGATGACCCACTTCAATGAGCATTCGGAGTTTCACGCCATTCGCCAGGCGATCGAACCGCTGTTGGCGCAGCACGGCATCCGCCTGATCGTACAAAGCGTGGATTACGCCACCTGGCACCAGGGCGACGCGCGCAGCGATCTGTGGCTCGGCAGCGCCAACTTCTATCTGCCGCTGGAGTTTTCGCTGTTCGCCACGCTGTACGAACTGCCGCTGATGCAGCACTGCATGAACGAGGATCTGGCGGAGGATGCGGCGCTGTGGCGCGCCAACCGCTTGCCGCTGGCGGAGTTTTGCCAGCGGCTAGTCAGCAACCACCAGCTACATCCGCTGTTCCACCACTGGCTGCAGCTGCACGGCCAGCGCAGCATGCGCGGCGTGCGAATGAACACCCTCGGCTGGTTCGACTTCAAGTCAGCCTGGTTTGCCCCGCCGGAGGCATAAGCGCCTTTCGCCCGGGTCGGTTAATCTTTACAATAGCGCCGTCTCAACGGGGTGCGGTGAGTCGGGCCGTGTGCATAAGCCCGATTTTCCGCTGAGAGCACACCCGTCGAACCTGATCCGGTCAATACCGGCGGAGGGATTTGAGCCCAGCGAACCGGCGACGCCGCCTCGCCCCCTCAGATGCCCTTGCCCCCTTATTTTTCAGGAGTGCAACGTGGTCAAAAAATATCTGCCCTGCTTATTGCTGCTGTGCGCCGCGCCGGTGTTCGCCAAGCCGACGCTGACGGTATACACCTACGATTCCTTCGCCGCCGACTGGGGCCCTGGCCCGGCGGTGAAAAAAGCCTTCGAAGCCGAGTGCGACTGTGAACTGAAGTTCGTCGCGCTGGAAGACGGCGTCTCGCTGCTGAACCGCCTGCGCATGGAGGGCAAGAACAGCGCCGCCGACGTGGTACTGGGGTTGGACAACAACCTGTTGCAGGCGGCGCAGCAAACCGGCCTGTTCGCGCCGAGCGGCGTCGACACCGCCAAACTGACGGTGCCGGGCGGCTGGCAGGATACGACCTTCGTGCCTTACGACTACGGGTACTTCGCCTTCGTCTACAACAAAGAAAAACTGAAGAATCCACCGAAAAGCCTGCAGGAGCTGATCAGCAGCGATCGCGACTGGAAGGTGATTTACGAAGATCCGCGCACCAGCACGCCGGGCCTCGGCCTGCTGCTGTGGATGCAAAAAGTGTATGGCGACAAGGCGCCGGCCGCCTGGCAGCAGTTAGCGAAGAAGACCGTCACCGTCACCAAAGGTTGGAGCGAGGCCTACGGCCTGTTCCTAAAAGGCGAAGGCGATCTGGTGCTCAGCTACACCACTTCTCCCGCCTATCACCTGATCGCAGAGAAAAAAGACCTTTACGCCGCCGCCACGTTCAGCGAAGGCCACTACCTGCAGGTGGAAGTGGCCGGCAAGCTGAAAGCCGCCAAACAGCCTGGGCTGGCCGAGCGTTTCATGCGGTTCATGGTGACGCCGGCATTCCAGAACACCATCCCGACCGGCAACTGGATGTACCCGGTGATCAACACCCCGCTGCCCGTCGGTTTTGAGCAGATGAACGTGCCGCATACCGCGCTGCAATACAGCGCCGAAGAGGTGGCCACACAACGCGGCGGCTGGATCCGGGCATGGCAAACCGCCGTCAGCCGCTGATCCCCCGCTGGCTCTGGCCGGGGCTGCTGGCCGCCGGCGTGATCCTGCTGGTCGCCGCACTGGCGATGGGCTCGCTGTGGCGCCATGCGCCGGACAGCGACTGGCGCGGCCTGTGGCAGGACAGCTACCTGTGGCACGTGGTGCGCTTCACCTTCTGGCAGGCGCTGCTGTCAGCGCTGATTTCGGTGCTGCCCGCCGTTCTGCTGGCGCGCGCGCTCTATCGCCGCCGTTTCCCCGGCCGGCAGCTGTTGCTGCGGCTGTGCGCCATGACGCTGGTGCTGCCGGTGCTGGTGGCGGTGTTCGGCCTGCTCAGCGTCTATGGGCGCCAGGGCTGGCTGGCGACGCTGTGCGGTTGGCTGGGCGTCGAATATGGCTTCTCGCCCTACGGGCTGCAGGGCATTCTGCTGGCGCACCTGTTCTTTAACCTGCCACTGGCCGCCCGCCTGTTGCTGCAGGCGCTGGAGAACATTCCGGTGGAGCAGCGCCAACTAGCCGCCCAACTGGGTATGAGCGGCTGGCAGCAGTTCCGCTTCGTCGAATGGCCGGCGCTGCGCCGCCAGATCCTGCCGAGCGGCGCGTTGATCTTCATGCTGTGTTTCGCCAGCTTCGCCACCGTGCTGTCGCTGGGCGGCGGACCGCAGGCCACCACCATCGAACTGGCGATCTACCAGGCGCTGAGTTACGACTACGATCTGGGCCGCGCCGCCATGCTGGCGCTGATCCAGTTAAGCTGTTGTCTGGGGCTGGTGTTGATCAGCCAGCGCCTGAGCCAGGTGCTGCCGGTGGGCCATACCCACGCCCAGCGCTGGCGCAACCCGGAAGACAGCCGGTGGCGGCGCATCAGCGATTTTCTGCTGATCGCCGCCGCGCTGCTGCTGCTGCTGCCGCCCCTGCTGGCGGTGATTGCCGACGGCGCCAATCAGGCCGTCGTCAGCGTGCTGCGCCAGCCGGTGCTGTGGCAGGCGCTGTTCACGTCGCTGCGCATCGCCCTCGGCGCCGGGCTATTGTGCGTGGCGCTCACGATGATGCTGCTGTGGAGCAGCCGCGAGCTGAAGCTGCGACAGCAACTGCGCGGCGGCCAGGCGCTGGAGCTGAGCGGCATGGTGATCCTGGCGATGCCGGGCATCGTGCTGGCCACTGGCTTCTTCCTGCTGCTGAGCGATACGATTGGGCTGCCGCAGTCGCCCTATGCGCTGGTGATCCTCACCAATGCGCTGATGGCGGTGCCCTATGCGCTGAAGGTGTTGGAGAACCCGATGCGCGACCTCGCCGAACGTTACAACCCGCTGTGCCTGTCGCTGGATATCCGCGGTTGGCAGCGGCTGCGGCTGATCGAACTGCGCGCGCTGCGCCGCCCGCTGGCGCAGGCGCTGGCCTTCGCCTGCGTGCTGTCGATCGGCGATTTCGGCGTGGTCGCCTTGTTTGGCAATGAGCATTTCCGTACCCTGCCTTTTTACCTGTATCAGCAGATTGGCGCCTACCGCAGCAACGACGGGGCGGTGACCGCGCTGCTGCTGCTGCTGCTGTGCTTCCTGCTGTTTACCCTGATCGAACGCTTACCGGGGCGCCATGCTGACGCTTGAAAAACTGACCTACCTGTATGAACACCTGCCGATGCGCTTTGATCTGCGCATCCAGCCGGGCGAGCGCGTCGCGGTGCTCGGCCCCAGCGGCGCCGGTAAAAGCACCCTGCTGAGCCTGATCGCCGGTTTTCTGCCGGCGGCCAGCGGCCGGCTGCTGCTGAACGGCGAAGATCATACCGCCACGCCGCCGGCCAAACGGCCGGTGTCGATGCTGTTTCAGGAGAACAACCTGTTCGCGCACCTGACGGTGGCGCAGAACATCGGGCTGGGATTGGATCCCGGCCTGCGCCTGACTGAACAACAGCGCCAACAGCGGGCGCATATCGCCCGTCAGGTCGGCCTGGAGGAGCACCTGGAGCGCCTGCCGTCGCAGCTTTCCGGCGGCCAGCGTCAGCGCGCCGCGCTGGCGCGCTGTTTGATTCGCCAACGGCCGATCCTGCTGCTCGACGAGCCCTTCTCGGCGCTCGATCCGGCGCTGCGCAACGAGATGTTGCAGCTGCTGCAGACGGTGTGCGAACAGCGTAATCTGACGCTGCTGATGGTGTCGCACAATCTCGACGACGCCGCACGCATCGCACCGCGCACGCTGCTGGTGGTCGACGGCCGCATCTACTACGACGGCCCGACGCAGGCCCTGCTGGACGGCAGCGCACCGGAAGCGCGCGTGCTGGGCATTTCGGGTAAAGCGTGATCTGACGCGCGTTTTTTATGCTGCGCCAATAAACCTGTTGTGCGAATTTTGCGCCTGTGTTTTTATAAAAACCTGACTTTTTTTACTGATGATAAGGTTCCCTGTGATCGCATCCTCGCTGACTTCGACCCTACTAGTTACCGCGCTACCAGCCGCGGTGGTCGTCGTGCGTGTGGTGGTGGTCGTCGGCAATGCGCCGTAGGGTCCGAATCAACGCATCGATTCCCAAACCCCGCCGGCGCAAACCGGGCGGGGTTTCTTGTTTTAGCACCCTGCCCAGCAAAGCTCACCGGCCTTGAGAAAGGACAGGAACATGGCAACTTCGGGCACGCCTCAACCGAGTACCCGCTTCACCGGCGCACAATTGATCGTTCATTTGCTGGAGCGTCAGGGCATCACCACCGTCGCCGGCATCCCCGGCGGTGCGGCGCTGCCGCTGTATGACGCGCTGAGCCAAAGCACCCGCATTCACCACGTGCTGGCGCGCCACGAACAGGGCGCGGGCTTTATGGCGCAAGGCATGGCGCGCGCCAACGGCAAGGCGGCGGTGTGCATCGCCTCCAGCGGGCCGGGCGCCACCAACCTGGTCACCGCTATCGCCGACGCCAAGCTCGACTCCATTCCGCTGGTGTGCATCACCGGTCAGGTGCCCTCCTCGATGATCGGCACTGACGCCTTCCAGGAAGTCGATACCTACGGCATTTCCATCCCGATCACCAAGCACAACCATCTGGTGCGCGATATCCGCGAGCTGCCGCAGGTGATTGGCGACGCGTTCCGCATCGCCGAGTCCGGCCGCCCCGGCCCGGTCTGGATCGATGTGCCGAAAGACGTGCAAACCGCCACCATTACCCTGGAAGAACTGCCGCCGATCGCCGTGCCGGACGCCGCTCCGAGCTTCGATCCGGCGCTGGTTTCTCAGGCCGCCACGATGATCAACCAGGCGAAACGCCCGATCCTCTACCTGGGCGGCGGCATCATCTGCGCCGACGCTCACCGCCAGGCGGTGGAACTGGCCGAGCGCGCCGGTCTGCCTACCACCATGACGCTGATGGCGCTGGGCGCGATGCCGGTGGAACACCCGCTGTCGCTGGGCATGTTGGGCATGCACGCGGCGCGCAGCACCAACTTCATTCTGCAGGAGGCCGATCTGCTGATCGTGCTGGGCGCACGCTTCGACGATCGGGCAATCGGCAAAACCGAGCAGTTCTGCCCTAACGCCGCCATCATTCACGTGGACATCGACCGCGCCGAGCTGGGCAAGGTCAAACAGGCCAACGTGGCAATCCATGCCGACGTCGGCCAGGTGCTGGAACAGCTGCTGCCGCAGATCGACACGCAGCCACGCAGCGCATGGCTGAACACCGTCAACGACCTGAAACGCGAATTCCCGTTCAACATGCCGAACGCCGACGATCCGCTGAGCCATTACGGCCTGGTGCTGGCCGCCGCGCGCTGCGTGGACGACAGCGCCATCATCACCACCGACGTGGGCCAGCATCAGATGTGGGTAGCGCAGGCCTATCCGCTGAGCCGGCCGCGCCAGTGGCTGACGTCGGGCGGCCTGGGCACCATGGGCTTCGGTCTGCCGGCGGCGATCGGCGCGGCGTTGGCAGAGCCCGAGCGCAAAGTACTGTGCTTCTCCGGCGACGGCAGCCTGATGATGAACATTCAGGAAATGGCCACCGCGGTCGAGCACGATCTGGACGTGAAAATCATTTTGATGAACAACCAGGCATTGGGGCTGGTGCACCAGCAGCAGACCCTGTTCTACCAACAGCGCATCTTCGCCGCCGCCTATCCGAAGCGTACCGACTTCCTGAAAATCGCCGCCGGATTCGGGCTGGATACCTGCGATCTGAACGCCGCGGAAGATCCGCAGGCGGCGCTGGCGGAGGCGATCCAGCGCCCAGGCCCTTGCCTGATCCACGCGCTGATCGATATCAACGAAAAAGTATTCCCGATGGTGCCGCCGGGCGCCGCCAACATCGACATGATTGGAGAATAAGCCATGCTGCAACCACAAGATAAATCCCAGGTGATCCTGGAGCTGGCCGTGCGCAACCATCCCGGCGTCATGTCGCACGTTTGTGGGTTGTTCGCCCGCCGCGCGTTCAACGTCGAAGGCATTCTGTGTCTGCCGCTGAAGGACGGCCAGCAGAGCCGCATTTGGCTATTGGTCGCCGACGATCAGCGGCTGGAGCAAATGATAAGCCAGGTGGAAAAGCTGGAAGACGTGCTGCAGGTGAAGCGCCACAGCGAAGACGTGCGGGTATTTGAACAGCTGGAAGCCTTCTTCCAGTGATACGAAGGGGGCTTACGCCCCCGCAATCATTGCCCGGCCAGCACTTTCCACAGCAGGTGCCGGTACACCGGCATCAGCGGCTGTTGGCTCAGCAGATAGCCGACCGCCAACGCCGCCAGCCAACTCAATCCGCACACCACGCGCAGCCGCAGCGGCGTCAGCCAACGGCTCAGCCGATCGGCGTTGCGCTTGCCCTCACGCCACCAGCGCCAGCTCAGCCACACCGCCAGCCAGACCAGCAGCGCCGCCGCGAGCAGCAACCACTTGAACATCGCGCTGTTGGCGCCGGCGGGAATGTCGATCGCCACGCCCGCCAGGATGCCGGGGAAGAAATAGACCGGCGGCCAGGTCAGGCAACCAATGATGTTCGGCAACGCGAACTTGTACGGCGGCAAATCGAGCATGCCGGCCACCATCGGCACCAGCGGGCGCGTCGGGCCAACGAAGCGGCCGATCAGAATGGTCGCCATGCTGTGCTGGTGCAAGGCATGTTCGGTTTTGTCGAGCAATGCTTTGTTCTTTTTCAGGAACGACCAGCGGTGCAAGGGCCCCTTAAAAGCGCGGCCGACGAAATAGGAGATCCAGTCGCCGAGCAGGCAGCCGATGATGCCCGCCGCCCAGGCGTAGTAAAAATCCACCTTGCCGCTGCCGATCAGCGCGCCGATGCTGGCCATCATCACCGTGCCGGGCAGCAGCAGCCCCACCAGCGCCAACGACTCGAGAAAAGCGACCAGCAGAACGACCATCAGGGTGAAAGCCAGGGACTGGGTGATCAAATCTTGTAAATAGGCTTCCATTACACCTCTGCAGATTATTCGGCCAAACGGGGCGGAGGATTTTCCAGTGCCACCGCAGACGAGTCAATCGATGAATTGTATGCGTATTTGGCAGCGCCGTACGCCGATGGACAATGACTGTATAAAAACACATACTATAATTTATCTATATTAGCGCCAAAACCGACATCTCGCTGGATGTCGCGCACGCCGCCCGGCCGAAGACGAAGGGGTTATGACAGCACTGCAACAGGGTTTCCTGCTCACTCGCCACTGGCGCGACACGCCCGCCGGCACCGAGGTCGAATTTTGGCTGGCGACCGACGCAGGCCCGCGTCAACTGCGCCTGCCGCCGCAGACCTCGGTGGCGTTTATCCCCGCCGAACAAAGGCAGCGCGCGGAACTGCTGCTGCGTGAAGAACGGCAAGTCGAACTGAAACCGCTGGCACTGACGGATTTTCACCACCGCCCAATGCTGGGGTTGTACTGCCGCCAGCACCGTCAACTCATCAAGCTGGAAAAGCTGCTGCGGGAAGGCGGCGTTGCGGTCTATGAAGCCGACGTTCGCCCGCCCGAGCGCTACCTGATGGAACGCTTCATCACCGCGCCGGTATGGTTCAACGGCCAGGGCAACGGCGATGGGCCGTTGCTCAATGGCCAGATGAAGCCGGCGCCGGACTACCGCCCGACGCTCAGACTGGTGTCGCTGGATATCGAAACCACCGCCCACGGCGAACTTTACTCCATAGCGCTGGAAGGCTGCGGCCAGCGCCAGGTCTACATGCTGGGGCCGGCCAACGGCGGCGATGCGCCGCTGGATTTCGATCTGGAATACTGCGCCAGCCGCCCCCAGCTGCTGGAACGGTTGAACGCGTGGCTGGAGCGCCAC
Source organism: Serratia sp. CY47444 (assembly GCF_052168635.1). Lineage (NCBI taxonomy): Bacteria > Pseudomonadati > Pseudomonadota > Gammaproteobacteria > Enterobacterales > Yersiniaceae > Serratia > Serratia sp. CY47444. The sequence continues at coordinate 67,741 of NZ_JBJNMH010000007.1, read as the reverse complement.
GATCCTGACGCCATCATCGGCTGGAACCTGGTGCAGTTCGATCTGCGGGTGCTGCAAAAGCACGCCGAACGCTACCAGATCCCGCTGCGGCTGGGGCGCGGCGGCAACCTGCTGGAGTGGCGCGAGCACGGCTTCAAACAGAACCACTTTTTCGCCACCGCCGCCGGCCGCCTGATCATCGACGGCATCGAAGCGCTGAAATCCGCCACCTGGAACTTCCCCTCCTTCAGCCTGGAATACGTTTCGCAGGCGCTGTTGGGTGAAGGCAAGGCGATCGACAACCCTTATCAGCGCATGGCGGAGATCGACCGACGCTTCGCCGAAGACAAGCCGGCGCTGGCCCGCTACAACCTGAAGGACTGCGAGCTGGTGACGCGCATCTTCGCCAAGGCCGATCTGCTCAACTTCCTGCTGGAACGCGCCACCGTCACCGGGCTGGCGGCCGATCGCAGCGGCGGATCGGTCGCGGCCTTCAGCCACCTCTATATGCCGCGCATGCACCGACTGGGCTTTGTCGCCCCCAACCTCGGCGAACAGCCGGAGGAACACAGCCCCGGCGGATTCGTGATGGACTCCCAGCCCGGTCTGTACGATTCGGTGCTGGTGCTGGACTATAAAAGCCTGTATCCGTCGATCATCCGCACCTTCCTGATCGATCCGGTCGGGTTGGTGGAAGGCATGCGCCACCCAAGCGACGCCGATTCGGTGCCCGGCTTTCGCAACGCCCGCTTCTCGCGCAGCAAACACTGCCTGCCGGCGATCGTCGAACAGATCTGGCAGGGGCGCGAAGCCGCCAAGCGCCAACACAATAAGCCCCTGTCGCAGGCGTTGAAGATCATCATGAACGCGCTGTACGGCGTGCTGGGATCGAGCGGCTGCCGCTTCTTCGATCCGCGGCTGGCGTCGTCGATCACCCTGCGCGGCCACGAGATCATGCGCCAAACCCGCGAGCTGATCGAAGCCGAAGGCTATCAGGTGATTTACGGCGATACCGACTCCACCTTCGTGTGGCTGAAACAGCCGCATGATGAGCAGCAGGCGGCGCAGATCGGCCGGGCGCTGGTGCAGCGGGTCAACGCCTGGTGGCAGCAGCATCTGCAGCAGCAGTTCGGGCTGGAGAACGCGCTGGAGCTGGAGTTCGAAACCCACTATTCCCGCTTCCTGATGCCGACCATTCGCGGCGCCGAACAGGGCAGCAAGAAGCGCTACGCCGGCCTGATCGCACGCGCCGGCGGCGAGGAAGAGATGGTGTACAAAGGTCTGGAAACGGTGCGCACCGACTGGACGCCGCTGGCGCAGCAGTTCCAGCAGCAGCTCTATCAGCGCATCTTCAAACGGCAACCCTACCAGGACTATGTGCGCGACTACGTCGGCAAAACCCTGAACGGCGACTTCGACGATCAGCTGGTGTACCGCAAGCGCCTGCGCAGAAAGCTCGACGACTATCAGCGCAACGTGCCGCCGCACGCCCGCGCCGCGCGCATCGCCGATGACTACAACCGCAGCCAGGGGCGGCCGCTGCAGTATCAGAACGGCGGCTGGATCAGCTACGTGATGACCGTCGCCGGGCCGGAACCGCTGGAAACCCGTCATTCGCCCATCGACTATCAGCATTACCTCGAACGCCAACTGCAACCGGTGGCAGACGCTATACTCCCTTTCTTGCACGACGATTTCACCACGCTGGTCACCGGGCAGATGGGGCTGTTTTGAGATTGCGCCAGGTTAAGAAAAATCATCCGGTTTTGCAGGTGACGAACGCGCCGCCTTCCATTACCATAGCGCCCTTCCCAAAACTGAACCACGCTTAGCCCTGCCGTCTCGCGACGTCTGCATGGCGTGAACGGCTATTGCCCGTCAAATTTAAAACAAACCGGGATTAGCAGACGTTCAGTACAGGTGCCGCGGCCCTTCCCGCCCGGTAACAAGACTTACTTACAAAGAATCGAGCCGACAATATATGCCTTTTACTCTTGGTCAACGCTGGATCAGCGACACGGAAAGCGAATTAGGACTGGGCACCGTCGTGGCGCTGGACGCGCGCATGATTACCCTGCTTTTCCCCGCCACCGGTGAAAACCGCCTCTATGCCAGAAACGATTCGCCGATCACCCGCGTGATGTTCAACCCGGGCGATACCGTCAGCAGCCACGAGGGATGGCAGCTGCAGGTGGAAGAGGTGAAAGAGGAAAACGGTCTGTTGACCTATATCGGCACCCGCCAGGACACCCAGGAAAGCGGCGTGGCGATGCGCGAAGTCCTGCTGGACAGCAAGCTGACCTTCAGCAAACCGCAGGATCGTCTGTTCGCCGGCCAGATCGACCGCATGGACCGTTTCGCGCTGCGTTTCCGCGCGCGCAAATACCAGAGCGAGCAGTATCGGCTGCCGTTCGCCGGCCTGCGCGGCATGCGCGCCAGCCTGATCCCGCACCAGCTGCACATCGCTCATGAAGTCGGCCAGCGCCATGCGCCGCGCGTTCTGCTGGCGGACGAAGTCGGCCTCGGCAAAACCATCGAAGCCGGCATGATCATCCACCAGCAACTGCTGGCGGGCCGCGCCGAGCGCGTGCTGATCGTGGTGCCGGAAACGCTGCAGCACCAGTGGCTGGTGGAGATGATGCGCCGCTTCAACCTCTACTTCTCGCTGTTCGACGACAGCCGCTACGCCGAAGCCAAGCTCGACAGCAGCAACCCGTTCGAGACCGAACAGCTGGTGATCTGCTCGCTGGACTTCGTGCGCCGCAACAAGCAGCGCCTGGAAGAGCTGGCGGACGCCCAGTGGGATCTGTTGGTGGTCGATGAAGCGCACCACCTGGCCTGGAGTGAAGAAGCGCCGAGCCGCGAATATCAGGTGATCGAACAGCTGGCCGAGCATATCCCCGGCGTGCTGCTGCTGACCGCCACCCCGGAGCAGCTGGGCCAACAGAGCCACTTTGCGCGCCTGCGCCTGCTCGATCCGAACCGTTTCCATGACTATGGCGAGTTCGTCGCCGAACAGCAGAAATACCGTCCGGTGGCCGACGCCGTCACCCTGCTGCTGAGCGGTGAACGCCTGGCCGACGACAAGCTGAACCTGCTGGGCGAGCTGATCGACGAGCAGGACATCGAACCGCTGCTCAAAGCGGCCAACAGCGAAGGCGACAACGCCGAGCAGGCGCGCCAGGAGCTGGTTTCCATGCTGATGGATCGCCACGGCACCAGCCGCGTGCTGTTCCGCAACACCCGTAACGGCGTGAAGGGCTTCCCGCACCGCAACCTGCACCAGATCAAGCTGCCGTTGCCAACCCAGTATCAGACCGCGATCAAAGTCTCCGGCATCATGGGTGCCAAGAAGTCCGTCGAAGCGCGCGCGCGCGACATGCTGTACCCGGAGCAGATCTACCAGGAATTCGAAGGCGAAAACGCCACCTGGTGGAACTTCGACCCGCGCGTCGAGTGGTTGCTGGACTACCTGCTGGCCAACCGTAACGAAAAAGTGCTGGTGATCTGCGCCAAAGCCGACACCGCGCTGCAGCTGGAGCAGGTGCTGCGCGAGCGTGAAGCGATCCGCGCCGCGGTGTTCCACGAAGGGCTGTCGATCATCGAGCGCGACCGCGCCGCCGCCTACTTCGCCTCCGAAGAGGAGGGCGCGCAGGTGCTGCTGTGTTCCGAGATCGGCTCCGAAGGCCGCAACTTCCAGTTCGCCAGCCAGCTGGTGATGTTCGATCTGCCGTTCAACCCGGATCTGCTGGAACAGCGTATCGGCCGTCTGGACCGTATCGGCCAGATGCACGATATCCAAATCATGGTGCCTTACCTGGAGCACACCGCGCAGGCGGTGCTGGGCCGCTGGTTCCACGAAGGGCTCGACGCCTTCGAACACACCTGCCCGACCGGCCGCACCATCTACGACAGCTGCTACGAGCAGTTGATCGGCTATCTGGCCGCGCCGACCGAGCAGGAAGGCCTGGACGAATTCATCCACGCCTGCCGCCAGCAGCACGATCAGTTGAAAGCGCAGCTGGAACAAGGCCGCGACCGGCTGCTGGAGATGCACTCCAACGGCGGCGACAAGGCCCAGGCGCTGGCCGCCGCCATCGCCGAGCAGGATAACGACGTCAACCTGGTGGGCTTCGCGCTCAACCTGTTCGACATCGTCGGCATCAATCAGGAAGACCGCAGCGACAGCCTGATCGTGCTGACGCCGTCCGATCATATGCTGGTGCCGGACTTCCCTGGCCTGCCGCAGGACGGCTGCACCGTGACCTTCGACCGCGATCAGGCGCTGTCGCGCGAAGACGCGCAGTTCGTCAGTTGGGAGCACCCGATCATCCGCAATGGCCTGGATCTGATCCTGTCCGGCGATACCGGCAGCTGCGCGGTGTCCCTGTTGAAAAACAAAGCGCTGCCGGTTGGCACCCTGCTGGTTGAACTGGTCTATGTGGTGGAGGCCCAGGCGCCGAAACACCTGCAGCTGACCCGCTTCCTGCCACCGACGCCGATCCGCATGCTGATGGATCGCAAGGGCACCAACCTGGCGGCGCAGGTCGAGTTTGAAAGCTTCAACCGCCAGTTGAACGCGGTCAACCGCCACACCTCCAGCAAGCTGGTCAATGCCGTGCAACAAGACGTGCACGCCATGCTACAGCAGGCGGAAAGCCTGGTGGAAGCGCAGGCGCGCACGCTGATCGAACAGGCGAAGCAAGAGGCGGACGACAAGCTGAGCGCAGAGCTGGCGCGTCTGGAAGCGCTGAAGGCGGTCAACCCGAACATCCGCGACGACGAAGTCGAGACGCTGGAGTTCAACCGCCGTCAGGTGCTGGCCAACCTCAATGAAGCAGGCTGGCGTCTCGACGCCATTCGTCTGGTGGTGGTCACCCACCAATAACCGGCGCGATGCGGGGAGGCCACCGTCTCCCCGTTCGGCCCTTTTCGCGGAGCCAAGATGGAACCCTACAATCCCCCGCAGGACCCGCTGCACATCCTGTATCAGGATGAACACATCATGGTGGTCAACAAGCCCAGCGGCTTGCTGTCGGTACCCGGCCGCGCCCCGGAAAACAAAGACAGCCTGATGACCCGCATTCAGGCCGATCATCCGGCCGCCGAATCGGTGCACCGGCTGGATATGGCCACCAGCGGGGTGATCGTGGTGGCGCTCAACAAGGCCGCCGAGCGTGAGCTAAAGCGTCAATTTCGCGAACGCGAACCGAAGAAATCCTATATCGCCCGCGTTTGGGGACATATGGCGCATGATGAAGGATTAGTGGATTTGCCGCTGATCTGCGACTGGCCGAACCGGCCGCTGCAAAAAGTGTGTTTTGACACCGGCAAAGCGGCGCAGACGGAATATCGGGTGCTGTCGCGCGACGCCGACGGCAGCACCCGCGTGAAGCTGACGCCGATCACCGGCCGCTCGCACCAGCTGCGGGTGCACATGCTGGCGCTGGGACACCCGATCCTCGGCGACGGTTTCTACGCCCCGCCGGAAGCCAAAGCGATGGCGCCGCGGCTGCAGCTGCACGCGCAGGAGTTGCGCATCACCCACCCCGCCTTCCAGACGCCGATGCACTTTCGCGCCGAGCCGGATTTCTGAGCTCATCACCCTGAGATACCCTAAATAATTCGAGTTGCAGGAAGGCAGCAACTAAGCGCAGCCCCGGGAGCGTACAAAAAGTACGTGACCGGGGGTAAGCGCGGGCAGCCAACACTCCTGCAGCTCGAAGTATGACGGGTATCGTTATTTAAAACCTTTCTCGCGTTTGATCAGGTCGTACGCCGCCTGGATCTCCTGCGCTTTCTGCTTGGCCATTTCCATCATCTCCGGCGGCAAGCCTTTCGCCACCAGCTTATCCGGATGGTGTTCGCTCATCAGCTTGCGGTAGGCGCGTTTGATGGTGGCGGCATCGTCGCTGCTGCGCACGCCAAGCACCTTGCACGCATCGTCGAGCGTCGGGCCGCGCTGAGCCTGCTGATAGCCGCCCTGCGAATACCCGCCCTGCTGACCGCCGCCGAACTGACGCCCGCCCTCCATCATGCTGAGGAACTGATCGAACTGCGCGCGCGAAATGCCCAGCTCTTCGGCGATGACATACAGCACCTGACGTTCGTTCGGGTGCAGCGAGCCGTCGGCGAACGCCGCCTGAATCTGAATTTCCAGAAACATCCGAATCAGATCGAAGCGGCCGAAACAGATACTGCGGAACTGCTGCAGCGTCTCACGCAGCGGGAACTGGCTCTGTTTGCCCTCGCGGAACGCCTGCTGCGCCGCGGTGCGCGCTTCGCCGTGCAGCTGAAGGCGATCCATAAACAGGCTGGCGATCTGAATATCCGCCTCGGTGACGCGTCCTTTGGATTTGGTCAGGTGGCCCATCACCTGAAAAGTGGTGCGGAAAAACAGCGTTTGCCGCGTTTGCTGGTCGGTGAAAAACCCCCGACTGCGCTTGTTGCTGCGCGCCGTATCGATCATATGACCGATAATCAGCCCCAGAACTACACCCCAGAATCCCGCGCCAGACCAGATGGCGACGATGACGCCGAGCAGTTTTCCCCAATACTGCATATACTCCTCAATTATCATGCCGAAAGCCGCCCGCTCTCCTCCGTTTCAGGAAAGGGCGCAGGCGATTTTTCCTAGAATTTGGATTATCATACCTGTCATTTATCTTTGCGCCTAACGACGACGCAAGTAAACGGCTGGATTTAGCACTAGCGCAACGCAGATGAGTAATATAGTCTCTGACCGTTTGCCAGACACGACGCCTCTGATGACGGAACACCAAAACCGCGTATGAAAAAAAGTTTCCCAACACTGCTGGCCACGATGATTTGGACGGCACTCTACAGTCAGCATGCGCTGGCTGATCTGGCCGAGCAATGCATGCTTGGCGTTCCCGTTTACGACAAGCCTTTGGTCAGCGGCGATCCGAACAGCCAGCCGGTGACCATCAATGCCGATGACTCGCGCGCCGACTACCCGAAAAGCGCCCTGTTCAGCGGCAACGTGCATATCGAGCAGGGTAACAGCACCCTGACCGCCAAAGAAGTTGAGCTGAACCAGACGGAAAACCCCGGCCAGACGGATCCGGTGCGCACCGTCACCGCTACCGGCGACGTGCACTACAGCGACAATCAGATCAAACTGAAAGGCCCGAAGGCCTGGTCGAACCTGAATACCAAAGATACCGACGTCTATGAAGGCGACTACCAGATGGTAGGCCGTCAGGGTCGCGGCGACGCCGACAAGATGAAAATGCGCGGCGCCAACCGTTACACCATCCTGGAAAACGGCACCTTTACCTCCTGCCTGCCGGGCGACGACAGCTGGAGCGTGGTCGGTTCCGAAGTGATCCACGATCGCGAAGAGCAGGTGGCGGAAATCTGGAACGCCCGCTTCCGCATCGGCGGCGTGCCGGTGTTCTACAGCCCGTACCTGCAATTGCCGGTCGGCGACAAGCGCCGTTCCGGCTTCCTGATCCCGAACGCCAAGTACGGCAGCAACAATGGCTTCGAGTTCATGTTGCCGTACTATTGGAACATCGCGCCGAACTACGACGCCACCATCACGCCGCACTATATGTCCAAGCGCGGCCTGCAGTGGCAGACCGAGTTCCGTTATCTGGTGCAGCCGGGCCTCGGCCTGATGGAGTTCGACTGGCTGCCGGACGACAAGGAATACGGCAAAGATCATGACGACAACAAACGCTGGCTGTTCTACTGGAACCATAACGGCGTCATGGATCAGGTATGGCGCTTCAACGTCGACTACACCAAGGTCAGCGATTCCAAATACTTCACCGATCTGGACTCCAAATACGGTTCCACCACCGACGGCTACGCCACGCAGAAATTCAGCCTCGGCTACGCCAACGAAAACTGGAACGCCACGCTGAGCTCCAAGCAGTTCCAGATCTACGACGACACCGATCGTTCACAGTCGGACTCGTATAAAGTTCAGCCGCAGCTGGACCTGAACTACTACAAGAACGACATCGGCCCGTTCGACTTCCATATTTACGGCCAGGCGGCCAAGTTCACCAGCGTCAACCCATATAGCCCTGACGCCACCCGTCTGCATATGGAGCCGACGCTGAGTCTGCCGCTCACCAACGGCTGGGCCAGCCTGAACACCGAAGCCAAGGTGATGGCGACCCACTACCAGCAGGATATTCCTGACGGTTTCGCTGCCAACTACCAGAGCCGCAAAAACGCTGCCGCGCCGGAGCTCGATGATTCGGTCAACCGCGTACTGCCGCAGTTCAAAGTCGACGGCAAGCTGGTGTTCGAGAGGCCGATGATCTGGGCCGAGGGCGCTACCCAGACGCTGGAGCCGCGCGTGCAGTACCTGTATGTGCCGTACCGCGACCAGAGCAACATCTACACCTACGACACCACGCTGCTGCAGACCGACTACTCCGGCCTGTTCCGCGATCGCACCTACAGCGGCTTGGATCGCATCGCTTCGCAGAACCGCGTCTCTACCGGTTTGACCACCCGCATTTATGATGACGCCCTGGTTGAACGTTTTAACGCTTCCGTGGGTCAAATCTACTACTTCAGCCGTTCGCGTACCGGTGACCAGATGACCGGTTACGACAACAACGACGATACCGGCAGCGTAGCCTGGGCCGGCGATACCTATTGGAAAATCGACGATCGTTGGGGCCTGCGCGGCGGCCTGCAGTACGACACCCGCCTGAACAGCGTCTCGCTGGGCAACGGCGTGGTGGAATACCGCCAGGACGCCGAGCGCGTGGTGCAGTTGAACTACCGTTACGCCACGCCGGAATATATCCAGACGGCGTTGAACACCAAAACGGTTCCGGCCTTCCAGGACGGCATCTCGCAGGTGGGCATCACCGGCAGTTGGCCGATCGCCGATCGTTGGGCGGTGGTCGGGGCGTACTACTACGACACCCGCGCCAAACAATCCGCCGATCAGTTGGTGGGGCTGAAGTACAACACCTGCTGCTGGGCGGTGACGCTGGGCTATGAGCGCAAGATCACCGACTGGAACAACAGCAACAATACCAGCGTTTACGACAACAGAGTTTCGTTCAACGTCGAACTGCGCGGCCTGAGCAGCGATCATAGTCTCGGCTCCGCAGAAATGCTGCGCTCCGGCATTCTGCCGTATCAGCGCGCATTCTGACGCTTTGCAACACTTTGAAAACGAGAACTTTCACCCGCATTTGCGGATTACATAATGGGAAATGTATGAAGAACTGGAGAACGCTTATTCTCGGATTGGTGGTTTGCGCCAATGCCGCGTTCGCAGCACCCCAAGAAGTGGATAAAGTCGCCGCCGTCGTGGATAACGGCGTGGTACTCGAAAGCGACGTCAACGGTCTGTTGCAGTCAGTCAAGCTCAACGCCCAGCAGGCCGGCCAACAGCTGCCGGACGACAAGACGCTGCGCCATCAGATCATCGAACGCCTGATCATGGATAACATCCAGCTGCAGATGGCCAAGAAAATGGGCATCACCGTGTCCGATGCCGATCTGGACAAAGCGATCGCCAACATCGCCGCGCAAAACAAGATGAGCGTCGATCAGCTGCGCAGCCGCCTGTCGTACGAAGGGTTGAACTACAACACCTACCGCGCGCAGATCCGCAAAGAGATGCTGATCTCCGAAGTGCGTAACAACGAAGTGCGCCGCCGCGTCACCATCCTGCCACAGGAAGTGGACGCACTGGCCAAACAGGTGGGCGCACAGAACGGCAGCGACACCGAAATGAACATCAGCCACATCCTGATCCCGCTGCCGGAAAACCCGTCGCAGCAGCAGGTCGACAAAGCCGAAGAGCTGGCCAAACGTCTGGTGGGTGAGATCAACAGCGGCGCCGACTTCGGCAAGCTGGCGATCACCTACTCCGCCGACTCTCAGGCGCTGAAAGGTGGCAACATGGGCTGGGGCAAACTGCAAGAAATCCCGACCCTGTTCGCGGAACGTCTGGTGAGCGCCAAGAAAGGCGACGTCGTCGGCCCAATCCGTTCCGGCGTCGGCTTCCACATCCTGAAAGTGAACGACATTCGCGGCGCCAGCCAGTCGGTGTCGGTCACCGAAGTGCACGCCCGTCACATCCTGCTGAAACCTTCAGTGGTGCTGACCGACGACCAGGCTCGCGCCAAACTGCAATCCGTGGCGGAAGCGATCAAGAGCGGCCGCGCCAAGTTTGCCGACGAAGCCAAACAGCTGTCGCAAGATCCGGGTTCTGCGATGCAGGGCGGCGATCTGGGCTGGGCTTCCCCGGACATCTACGATCCGGCCTTCCGCGATGCGTTGCTGAAGCTGAGCAAGGGTGAAATCAGCGCGCCGGTCCACTCCTCCTTCGGTTGGCACCTGATCCAGTTGCTGGATACCCGCCAGGTGGATAAGACCGACGCTGCGCAGAAAGATCGCGCTTACCGTATGCTGTTCAACCGTAAGTTCGCCGAAGAAGCGCAGACCTGGATGCAGGAACAGCGCGCCCAGGCTTACGTGAAGATCCTCGATGGCAGCGATGCACAGCAATAAACGCGTCGTCATTACCCCCGGCGAACCCGCCGGGGTGGGGCCGGATTTGGTGGCAGCGCTGGCGCAACAGGATTGGCCTGTTGAGCTGGTGGTGTGCGCCGATCCGGCCCTGCTGCTTGAACGCGCCAAGCGTATGGGCCTGCCGCTGACGCTGCGCGACTACCAGCCGCAGCAACCGGCCGAAGCGCAACGCGCCGGCACGCTGACCGTGCTACCGGTCCCGCTCGCTCACCCGGTTACCGCCGGTGAGTTGAACGTCGGCAACAGCGCCTACGTGGTGGAAACCCTGGCGCGCGCCTGCGACGGCTGCCTGAACGGCGAGTTCGCGGCGCTGATCACCGGCCCGGTGAACAAGGGCGTGATCAACGACGCCGGCGTGCCGTTTATCGGCCATACCGAATTCTTTGCCGATCGCAGCCGCTGCGATCGCGTGGTGATGATGCTCGCGACCGAAGAGCTGCGCGTGGCGCTGGCGACCACCCACCTGCCGCTGCTGGCGGTGCCGGGCGCCATCACGCAGCAGAGCCTGTTCGAAGTCATCCGCATCCTCGACCACGATCTGAAAACCAAATTTGGCATCGCCCAGCCGCACATTTACGTTTGCGGTCTGAATCCCCACGCCGGGGAAGGCGGCCATATGGGGCGCGAAGAGATAGACACCATCATCCCGGCGCTCGACGCGCTGCGCGCTGACGGCATCCATCTTGTCGGCCCGCTGCCGGCGGACACCCTGTTCCAGCCCAAATATCTGCAAGATGCCGATGCGGTGCTGGCGATGTATCACGATCAGGGGCTGCCGGTGCTAAAATACCAAGGGTTCGGCCGCGCGGTGAATATCACCCTCGGTTTGCCTTTCATACGCACCTCGGTCGACCACGGTACCGCTCTGGAACTGGCCGGCACCGGCACCGCCGATGTCGGCAGTTTCCAAACGGCCCTGAATCTCGCCATTAAAATGATAATTAATTGTAATGAATAACAGAGTCCACCAAGGGCACTTTGCCCGCAAACGCTTTGGACAAAACTTTTTAACCGATCAGTTTGTCATCGATAGCATTGTCTCCGCCATTCACCCGCAGCCGGGCGAAGCGGTGGTCGAGATCGGCCCCGGCCTCGGCGCCTTGACCGAGCCGGTCGGCGCGCGCATGGACCGCATGACGGTGATCGAACTGGACCGCGATCTGGCCACCCGGCTGGAGAACCACCCGCGGCTGAAAGACAAGCTGACCATCCACCAGCAGGACGCCATGACGGTGAATTTCGCCGAACTGGCCGAGGAAGCTGGCCAACCGCTGCGCGTATTTGGTAACCTGCCGTACAATATTTCGACGCCGCTGATGTTCCACCTTTTCAGCTATACTCAGGCAATCCGCGACATGCACTTTATGTTGCAAAAAGAGGTGGTCAACCGTCTGGTGGCCGGCCCGAACAGCAAGGCCTACGGGCGTTTGACCGTGATGGCGCAGTACTACTGCAACGTCATTCCGGTGCTGGAAGTGCCGCCGACCGCGTTCGCGCCGCCGCCGAAGGTCGATTCCGCCGTGGTGCGTCTGGTGCCGCACACCGAGCTGCCGAACCCGGTGGGCGACGTGCGCATGCTGAGCCGCATCACCACGCAGGCATTCAACCAGCGGCGGAAAACCATCCGCAATAGCCTGGGCGACCTGTTCACGCCGGAGCAGCTGACGGAGCTGGGCGTCGATCCTTCGCTCAGAGCAGAAAATATTTCTGTGGCGCAGTACTGCAAGCTGGCGAACTGGCTGTCAGCCAATCCGGCGCCGCAGCAATAAGGAGTTGTTGTCATGATTGATTCGCCCCGCGTGTGTATTCAGGTTCAGAGCATCTATGTGGAATCACAGTCGATCCCTGAAGAAGAGCGTTACGTCTTCGCCTATACCATCACCATCCGCAATCTGGGGCGGACCGACGTGCAACTGTTGGGCCGTTACTGGCTGATCACCAACAGCAACGGCCGTCAGACCGAAGTCCAGGGCGAAGGCGTGATCGGCGAACAGCCCGTCATTCCGCCCGGTGGCGAGTTTCAGTACACCAGCGGCGCCATTCTGGAAACGCCGCTGGGCACCATGGAAGGCCATTACGAAATGGTGGACCATCAGGGTCAGCCGTTCCGCACCGCTATTCCCGTGTTCCGCTTAGCCATTCCAACGCTGATCCATTAACTATGTCGACATACCTTATCGGCGACGTTCACGGCTGTTTCGATGAACTGAAGTCGCTGCTGGCTCAGGCTGCTTTCGATCCCGAGCGCGATCAACTGTGGCTGACCGGCGATCTGGTGGCGCGCGGCCCCGCCTCGCTGGACGTGCTGCGCTATGTGCGCTCGCTCGGCCCGGCGGTGCGCATGGTGCTGGGCAACCACGATCTGCACCTGCTGGCGGTTTACGCCGGCATTAGCCGCAACAAACCCAAAGATCGCATCACGCCGCTGCTGGAAGCGCCGGACGCCGACGAGCTGATCAATTGGCTGCGCCGCCAACCGGTGCTGCAGGTGGATGATGAGCAAAAGCTGGTGATGGCCCACGCCGGCATCACCCCGCAGTGGGACATCGACACCGCGAAAATGTGCGCACGCGAAGTGGAGGCGGTATTGAGCAGCGACAGCTATCCGCTGTTCCTCGACGCCATGTACGGCGACATGCCGAACAACTGGGCGCCGGAGCTGAGCGGCCTGGCGCGCCTTCGTTTCAGCACCAATGCGCTGACGCGCATGCGCTACTGCTTCCCCAACGGCCAGCTCGACATGATCTGCAAAGATGCGCCGGGCAGCGCGCCGGCGCCGCTGAAACCGTGGTTCGAGCTGCCGCGCCTGGTGGATCCGGAATACACCATCATCTTCGGCCACTGGGCCTCGCTGGAAGGCAAGGGTACGCCGGAGGGCGTGATCGGGCTGGATACCGGCTGCTGCTGGGGCGGCGATCTGACGATGCTGCGCTGGGAAGACCGCCGTTACTTCACGCAACCCGCCAATCGCGGCGAAGCGCCTGACCACGCCGGCAGATTAGCCGCATCCTGAAACGATAAAGGCGGCCCGGTGGCCGCCTTTGTTCTGTATTGATTGCCGCCTTACGCTCCAATCACTCCGCCATCTTCACGCGTGATCATCAACACCGATGAACGCGGGCGCGGGCTGTTGTTCGGGAAGTGCGAATCGCCCTCTTCTCCCGGATGCTGTACGTTGACGAACATCGTCTTGTAGTCCGGGGTGAAGGTGATGCCGGTCAGTTCGCAGGACTTTGGCCCCACCATGAAACGGCGAATTTCGCCGCTGACCGGATCGCCCACCAGCATCTGGTTGTTGCCCTGCCCAACGTAATCCCCCTTGTTGCTGTACTTGCCGTCGGTGAGGATCCACAGGCGGCCGGCGCGATCGAAGCCCAGCCCGTCCGGGCTGTTGAAGGTATTTTCCGCCGTGATGTTCGGCGTGCCGCGGTTGACGCCTTCCGGGTGGGCAATCGGGTTGCCGCACAGTGCATACATGTCCCAGGCAAAGGTGCCGGCGGTGGCGTCGCCGCCTTCGTCCCAGCGAATGATCTGGCCATAGATATTGTTCGGCCGCGGGTTGGCGGCGTTCAGCGGCATCCCTTCCTCACCGCGTTTGCTGTTGTTGGTCAGCGTGCAGTACGCACGGCCGTCATGCGGGTTCACCGCGATCCACTCCGGGCGATCCATTTTGGTGGCGCCGACCTGCTGCGCCGCCTTGCGGGCGAAGATCAGCACTTCGGCCTCGTCGCGGAAGCCGTTCTCCGGCGTCAGGCCGTTCTTGCCGAACTCGAGCGCAATCCAGCGCCCTTTGCCCTTCAGCGGCGTGCCGGCTTCGTCGCCGTCGAACTGCGCCACGTACAGCGTTCCCTCATCCAGCAGCGTGCGATTGTTGGCCGGATTGGCGGCGTCGACCACGCCTTTGGAAACGTACTTATAGATATGTTCACCGCGCTCGTCGTCGCCCATATACACCACCAGACGGCCGTCTTTGGCCACGGTCACCGCCGCGTTTTCATGTTTGAAGCGGCCGAGCGCGGTGTGCTTGATGGGCGTCGAGATCGGATTCAACGGATCGATCTCCACGATCCAGCCGTGACGGTTGAATTCGTTGGGATTCTTCGCCACATCGAAGCGCTCGTCATAGTCCGGCCAGTTGCGCTCCGGTTCGTTGACCTTCAGCGTGTAGCGCTTCTGTTCCGGCGTGGTTCGATAATCGGCCTGACGGGTGCCGAAATAGGTGTCGAAGTTTTCCTCGCAGGTCAGGTAGGTGCCCCACGGCGTCTTGCCGTTGGCGCAATTGCCGAAGGTGCCCAGCACCTTGCGGCCGCTCGGATCGGCGGCGGTCTGCAACAGCGGATGTCCGGCGGCCGGGCCGCTGAATTGCATCTCGCTGTTGGCGGTGATGCGGCGGTTATAGCGCGACGGGCGCTCCACCGCCCAGCGCTGGCCGTCGCCGACCCGCTTGACCGCGACAATGGAGACGCCGTGCGCCGCCTGCGATTTGCGCACCTCTTCCAGGCTGGTGGCCTTGGCGCCGCCGTGGGCGAACAGGTACTGCTCGTTAACGTATTCGTTATTGATGGCCATCACGCCGTGATTGTCATCGATAGGGAAGAAGCTCATGCCATCATTGTTGTCGCCAAACTGTTTTTCCTGATCGGCGGCGCTGTTGTTGCCCTGCGGATCGAAGGCCGGCGCGCCGTCCACCAGCGGCTCGCCCCAGGAGATCAGCACCTCGGCGCGGTAGCCTGGCGCTATCGTCACTTCATCGGCGGTAGACGCGGCGATGCCCCGGAAACCCAGCAGCGTGTTCGGCGGCAGATCCTCGGCTAACGCCTCGGCGGAGACCGACCAGATGCCGCCGCCGAGAAAACCGGCCAGGCCGACGGCGCCGGCGCTGCCGAGCAGCAGCTTGCGGCGAGTGGGATCGATCAGGCGGTCGGCGTCTAATTGCTCAATTTGCTTGGTCATAACGTGGTTACCTTTTTAGTTATGGCGCCGCGGTCAAGATTCACCAGAGTTGCCGTGGCGCTCGGAGTTGGGCTTCATACTAATCAGGTAATGTGACGGAAAGGTTACGAATGACCGGCGCAAAAAGACCGGGGGCGCAATTGCTTGCGCCCCCGGGGATAGCTGGCTAACGCGCTGAAATCAGCGGCGCTGCAGGATTTCGAAGCAGTAGCTGTGCGAATTCAGCTCGTCGGCGTCGTGGAATTCGCTGAACGTGGTTTCCCACTCGTCCGGCTCGTAATCCGGGAAGTGAGTATCGCCGCCGACTTCGGCGTCGATGTGCGTCAGGTACAGGCGATCGGCGCGCGGCAGCAGCTGGGTATAGATGCGCCCACCGCCGATCACCATCACTTCTTCCACCTCACCCGCGGCGGCCAGCGCCTCATCCAGCGAGGTCACCCAGGTCACCCCGGCGGCATTACCTGGGCGGCTGCTCAAAACGATATTGTGGCGGCCCGGCAGCGGGCGGCCGATGGACTCGAAGGTCTTGCGGCCCATAATAACCGGCTTATTCAACGTGTTGCGTTTAAACCACGCAAGGTCCGCCGGCAGGTGCCACGGCATGGCGTTTTCCATGCCAATAACGCGATCCGCCGCCAAGGCAGCGATCAGGCTGATAATCATTGTTTAACCCTGTGTAGGCAGCAAAATTGGTGACACTATACGTAAAGGCCTGAGTGCCGTCGATAGGCTAATCAAGCAAGATGAATATATAAGATAGCTCTTATCAGCATATCTAATAACCAACGATCGCCCGCCGGGAAATTTCACACGCCGGGGCGTTTGCGGTACAGCCACAGGCCCGGCAACGACAGGCCGATCGACAACGCGCCGACGATGAAACTGGCCTTGAGGAAGTTGGTGATCATGGTCTCCATCAAGGCTTCGCTGTAGCCCAGATGTGAGATCTCTACCACAGTTATCATCGCGGTATAGGCGGAAATGCCGGGGAACATCGGGATCACCGCCGCCACGGTGAATACCTTCGGATGCGCCAACAGCCAGCGCGACCAGTAGATGCCGATGATACCGATCAGGATCGCCGCCAGCAGCGACGCCCACTCGATATTCATGCCAGCGTGCATCATCAACATGCGCGAGCCGCGCCCGATTGCCCCGAGCAGCGCGCAATAGCGCAGCGCGCGTAGCGGCACGTTGAACACCATGGCAAAGCCCAGCGCCGGCACCGCCGCCAACAGCATCTCCTGCAACAATGCCCACAGCAGACTCATGACCACCCCCGCAGATCCCACAGCGACATCGCCATCACCACCCCGATGCAGGTCGCCAGCGTCAGCAGGCTGGCCATCGCCCAGCGCGCCAGCCCGGTATTGACGTGCCCCTTGAACATATCGGCCACCGCGTTGATCAGCGGGAAGCCCGGTACCAGCAACAGCACGCTGGCGGCCATCGCCACGCTGGAGGTGTCTTTAAACGCCGGCAGGCGCAGCAGCAGTCCGGAGATCGACGTCGCGACAAACGCCGTCAGGCAAAAATTGATCAGTGGATTCATATGACGGGCGGTGAGGATTTGACGTACCAGCATCGCCGCGCCGCTGGCGATAAAGGTCACCAAAAAGGCGTCGTCGCCGCCGCCGTTGAGCATGCTGAAACATCCACAGGACAGGCCCACCATCAGCACCACCAGCCAGCGCGGGTAGCGTAGCGGCCGGATCCTTTCAAAACGACGCGCCACGTCGTGCGCATCCGCCAGGTGGTGCTCGGCGAGGATCACGATATGCTGCACTTCGGTCACCACCTGCATATTGATGCCGCGATCGACATTCTTGCGGGTGGTGGTCAGGCAGGCGCCGTGGCTGAGGGTGGTCAACACCACCGCATTGGCGGAGATTGAACTTTCCACGCTGTCCATCCCCAGCGCCAACCCCAGGCGGGTCGACAGCTGTTCCACCACCGTGCTCTCGGCGCCATGCTGCAACAGCAGCAGCGCGCATTGAATGCACAGGCGGGTAATTTCACGCTGTTGCCGGTGCGGCTCCGGCATGTCTGTGGCGGTAGTCTGCTGCATAGTGCTCCGTCGCTGGCGGTAGATGAATTATTATCATAGAGCCTAACAATACCTCATTGGGTTGATGCGCATCAGAGGAAGCGGCGTTATTATCGCCAGAACTCTGTCTTTTGCGCGAGACGCCCCATGCTTGAAACTTCGCTGTTCGTCGCCGGCATCGCCGCCCTCGGCATGCTCTCCCCCGGCCCGGATTTTTTCCTGGTGATCAAAAATGCCGCCCGCTATCCGCGGCTGGCCGCCATGATGACCGCTTTCGGCGTGATCTGCGGTGTCGCCACCCACATGTCCTACTGCGTCGCCGGGCTGGCGGTGGTGATCACCACCACGCCGTGGCTGTTTAACCTGCTGAAATACGCCGGGGCGGTCTATCTGGTGTGGATCGGCATCCAGGCGCTGCTGTCGCGCGGCGGCGGCAAGATGAACGTCAGCAATCTGCCGCAGCAACAGGTCAGCCTGAAGAGCGCCTTTGCGCAAGGCTACCTGTGCAACCTGCTGAACCCGAAAGCCACCCTGTTCTTCCTGGCGGTATTCACCCAGGTGCTGCAGATCGATTCCGGCCTGGGCGACAAGCTGTGGTACGCGGGGATTATTCTCGGCCTGTCGGTCATCTGGTGGCCGCTGCTGGTGTTCCTGATCCAGAGCGGGCCGGTGCGCCGCGGGCTGGAAAAGACGCAGAAGGTCGTCGACAAATTGCTGGGTGGCATGCTGATCGCCTTAGGGATCAAGGTCGCGTTGAGCTAAGCAAAAAAACGGGGCGCCATTACGGCGCCCCTGCTGTTATCCTTTGGCTTCCACCACCTCATCTTCCGGCGCCTTGCCGTCGATACTGCCGCGCCAGCCGGTCTGCTGCACCCGCGACAGCCGATTCTGATCCTGCTCGATGGCCGCACTGAGCATCTCCTTGGCTCGCTGCAGGCTGGCGATACGGAATTCAGTATCCTGATAATTCTCCAGCGTGTCTTCCAACATCTTCAGGTTATAGCGGCGGAACGTGTCCGCCTTCTCGCGCGCCTCATAGGCGTCCAGCCCCAGCAGTTCCAGCGTTTCACGGCCGATGCGCAGCGAGCTTTCGAAAGTTTCGCGCTCCGGTTTTTCCACCCCTAGCTGCCGCAGCTGATACCAATGATCGACGTCGCGCGCCCGCGCCACCACCTTCAGATGCGGGAAGTGCTGCCTGGCCAGCTCGGTTAACGCCAGGCTGTCTTCCACATCGTCGATGGCGTTGATCAGCACCTTGGCGTGAGCGGCGCCGGCGGCCTCCAGCAGATCGGCCCGCGTGGCGTCGCCGTAAAACACCTTGGTGTCGAATTTGCGCAGCGTTTCAATATGGTCCGGATCGTGATCCAGTACCACGGTGTGCACGCCGTTGGCCAACAGCAAACGGCCGGCGATCTGGCCGAAACGGCCGAAGCCGGCAATGATCACGCTGGCATTCTCGTCGTCGATGACGTCAGCCGGGCGCTCCTCTTTCGGCGCATTTTTTTCCAGCTGCGCGGCGATCACCAACAACAGCGGCGTGGCCGCCATCGACAGCGCTACCGCCAGCGTCAGCGACTTGGCCCATTCGACCGGCAATACGCCGGCCAGCTGCGCGGCGCTGAAAATCACAAAGGCAAACTCACTGCCCTGGCCCAGCAGAATGGCGAACAGGCCGCGCTGGCGCTTCGGCACCCCGAGCAGCGGCCCAATCAGCCACAGCAGCGCCGCCTTGATCAACATAAAGCCCAGCAGCAGCGAGGCGATCAGCAGCGGGTGATGGAACAGGGTGCCGAAGTCAATCGACATGCCAACGCCGATAAAGAACAGCCCCAGCAGCAACCCCTTGAACGGCTGAATATCGCTCTCCAGCGCGTGACGGTATTCCGAGCTCGCCAGCAGTACCCCGGCGAGGAACGCCCCCATCGCCATCGACAGTCCGGCCATCTCCAGCAGGATGCCAAAACCGAACACCAGGAACAGCGCCACGGCGCTGAACACCTCGCGCATGCCCGAACGGGCGACAAAGTGCAGCAGCGGGCGGGTGACGTAGCGGCCGAGCAGCACCACCATCGTCAACGCGCCCACCACCTTGGCCGCCGACAGTACGAAAGCGCCCAGCGTGGTGGTGGCGCCGCTGCTGGCGAGCAGCGGGATCATCGCCACCAGCGGGATCGCCGCGATATCCTGGAACAGCAGCACCGCAAACGCACTGCGGCCGATTGGCGACGGCGTCAAATTACGTTCGCTCATCGCCTGCATGGCGATGGCGGTAGATGAAAGCGCCAGCGTCAAACCGATCAGCAGCGCCACCTTCCAGTTGAGGCCGAGGAAGTAACAGAAGGCGCTCAGCGCCAGGCCACAGCCCACCATTTGGATGCTGCCGCCGCCGAACACCGAGGCGCGCAGCGTCCACAGCCGCTTGGGATCCAGCTCCAGGCCGATGATAAACAGCATCAGCACCACGCCGATCTCGGCGAAGGTCAGGATCGACTCGGCATCCGACACCAGCTTCAGCCCCCAGGGGCCGATAATACAGCCGGCGATCAGGTAGCCAAGCACCGAGCCCAGCCCCAGTCGCACCGCGATCGGCACGAACAGCGCCGCGGAGCCGAGGTAGATCAGTCCCTCGATCATCATGTGATGGTTATCCATGGCTGGCCTCCCGGGTTTCCGCTTCGGCATGTTCCATCAGGTAGTCAACCAACCGCTGGCGGTAGGCTTCGCCGGCGGCGAGCAGCGCCGGCTCGTTGCAGGTAAAGGTGTTGTGCACGGCGAAATAAGGTTGCCAGTTCATGCCGCAATAGATCGCCGTAGCCTGCAGCGGCTGCGCCAGCGTAGCGAAGTTAGGAAAGTCGCCCAGCTCGAAGTGGTGCTCGTCGCCGCCGCTGGTCACTGCCCACAGGCAGTCTTTACCCACCAGCGCATTGCCGTCGTGGCCGTAGGCCCAGCCGTGCTCCAGCACTTTGTCGATCCACAGCTTCAACAGCGGCGGGAAGCTGTACCACTGCATCGGATGCTGCAGCACCACCAGGTCGGCGCGCTCCAGCGCCTGTTGCTCGGCGTTGATATCGATATTGAAATCGGGGTACAGCTCATACAGCGAGCGCACCTCTACCTCGGGGAGATCCCTCACCGCCTGCAGCAGGCGCTGATTGGCATGCGAATGCCGGGGATACGGGTGAGCATAAATTATCAGAATCATTGTTATCGTCGTTCCTTCGTTTCTTGCCAATACACCAAGCATATACCAATCACACAGAGTGACAGTTTGCCCACTGATTGATAGCGGAAATTTTTAACACCAGCCGACAAATTCGCTGAATAAAAAAAGGCGCTGCATCTGCAGCGCCCTGGCATAACGTTCTCGCGCGGTTACTTGCCGATACGCGCGTGCATTTCCTGCACCGAAGTCACCTGCTCGGTCGGATCCGCTTTCAGCGCCATCGCGGTGGCAAAGCCGCCGTTCAGCGTGGTGTCGTAGTGCACCTTGTACTGCAGGGCGCTGCGGCGAATCAGCTTGGAGTCCTCAATCGCCTGGCGGCCTGCCGTGGTGTTGACGATGTAGGTGTACTCGCCGTTCTTGATACGGTCTTGAATGTGCGGACGCCCTTCGTGCACCTTGTTGACCAGACGCGGGTTGATACCCGCTTCGCCCAGCACCACCGCGGTGCCGTGGGTGGCATCCAACTCGAAGCCCTGCTTCAGCAGGCTGGCGGCCAAATCGACCACGCGGGCTTTATCGCCTTCGCGCACCGACAGCAGCGCGCGGCCCTGCTTCTTCATGCCCGAGTTGCTGCCCAGCATCGCTTTGGAGAAGGCTTCCGCGAAGGTGCGGCCTACGCCCATCACTTCCCCGGTAGAGCGCATTTCCGGCCCCAGAATCGGGTCGACGCCCGGGAATTTGTTGAACGGCAGCACCACTTCTTTCACCGAGTAGTACGGCGGGATAATTTCTTCGGTCACGCCCTGCTCAACCAGCGTTTTGCCCGCCATCACGCGCGCGGCCACTTTGGCCAGCGGCACGCCGGTCGCTTTGGACACGAACGGCACGGTACGCGCGGCGCGCGGGTTGACTTCAATCAGGTAGACTTCGTTGTCTTTCACCGCGAACTGTACGTTCATCAGACCGCGCACCTGCAGCTCGAACGCCAGTTTTTCCACCTGGCGACGCATCACGTCCTGAATTTCCTGGCTCAGGGTGTACGCCGGCAGTGAGCACGCGGAGTCGCCGGAGTGCACGCCCGCCTGCTCGATGTGCTCCATGATGCCGCCAATCAGCACGCGCTCGCCGTCGCAGATAGCATCGACGTCCACTTCCACCGCGTCGTCCAGGAAGCGGTCCAGCAACACCGGCGCATCGTTGGACACGCTGACCGCGGTCTGGAAATAACGGCGCAGGTCGGTTTCGTCATAGACGATTTCCATCGCCCGGCCGCCCAGCACGTAGGAAGGACGCACTACCAGCGGATAGCCGATGCCCGCCGCCTTCTCGACCGCCTGCTCGATGGCGGTAACGGTGGCGTTGGCCGGCTGCTTCAGGCCCAGGCGGTTGACCGCCTGCTGGAAGCGTTCGCGGTCTTCGGCACGGTCGATGGCGTCCGGGCTGGTGCCTATGATCGGCACGCCTGCGGCTTCCAGCTCACGCGCCAGCTTCAGCGGGGTCTGGCCGCCGTACTGTACGATAACGCCTTTTGGTTTCTCGATGCGCACGATTTCCAGCACGTCTTCCAGGGTCACCGGCTCAAAGTACAGGCGGTCCGAGGTGTCGTAGTCGGTGGAGACGGTTTCCGGGTTACAGTTGACCATGATGGTCTCGTAACCGTCTTCACGCAGCGCCAGCGAGGCGTGCACGCAGCAGTAGTCAAACTCGATGCCTTGGCCGATACGGTTCGGCCCGCCGCCTAACACCATCACTTTCGGCCGGTCGTTGGTCGGGTTGGACTCGCACTCTTCTTCATAGGTGGAGTACATGTAGGCGGTGTCGGTGGCGAATTCCGCCGCGCAGGTATCCACGCGCTTGTACACCGGATGCAGACCGTGGCTGTGACGCAGCTTGCGAATTTCGCTCTCGGCGACACCGGCTAGCTTGGCCAGACGCGCATCGGCGAAGCCCTTGCGCTTCAACGTGCGCAGGAAGTCTTTGTCCAGGCCGTTGATGCCCGCTTCGGCTACCTGCTCTTCCAGGCGCACCAGCTCTTCAATCTGCACCAGGAACCAGCGATCGACGTTGGTCAGGTTGAAGACGCCGTCGACCGACAGACCGGCGCGGAAGGCGTCGGCGATGTACCAGATGCGGTCGGAACCGGCGTCTTTCAGCTCGCGGCGGATTTTGGTCAGCGCTTCCGGATCGTCCAAGCTCACTTTCGGATCGAAGCCGGTGGCGCCCACTTCCAGACCGCGCAGCGCTTTCTGCAGCGACTCCTGCTGGGTGCGGCCGATGGCCATCACTTCGCCGACCGACTTCATCTGGGTAGTCAGGCGATCGTTAGCGCCGGCGAACTTCTCGAAGTTGAAGCGCGGGATCTTGGTCACGACGTAGTCGATGGACGGCTCGAACGACGCCGGAGTGCGGCCGCCGGTGATGTCGTTCATCAGCTCATCGAGGGTATAGCCCACCGCCAGTTTGGCGGCGATCTTGGCGATCGGGAAGCCAGTGGCTTTCGACGCCAGCGCCGAAGAGCGCGACACGCGCGGGTTCATCTCGATGACGATCAGGCGGCCGGTTTTCGGGTTAACCGAGAACTGCACGTTGGAGCCGCCGGTTTCAACGCCGATCTCACGCAGCACCGCCATCGAGGCGTTGCGCATGATTTGGTATTCCTTGTCGGTCAGGGTCTGGGCCGGCGCAACGGTGATCGAGTCGCCGGTGTGGATGCCCATGGCGTCGAAGTTTTCGATGGAGCAAACGATGATGCAGTTGTCGTTCTTATCACGCACCACTTCCATCTCGTACTCTTTCCAACCGATCAGCGATTCGTCGATCAGCAGCTCGTTGGTCGGCGACAGGTCCAGACCGCGTTCGCAGATCTCTTCGAACTCTTCGCGGTTGTAGGCGATGCCGCCGCCGGTGCCGCCCATAGTAAAGGAAGGACGGATAATGCACGGGAAGCCGACGTCAGCAGCCACCGCCAGCGCTTCTTCCATGGTGTGCGCGATGCCGGAACGCGCGGTATCCAAACCGATTTTCTTCATCGCCACGTCGAAACGGCGGCGGTCTTCGGCCTTGTCGATGGCATCGGCGGTCGCGCCGATCATGGTGACGCCGAACTCGGCCAGCACGCCCTGACGCTCCAGTTCCAGCGCGCAGTTCAGCGCCGTCTGGCCGCCCATGGTCGGCAGCACCGCATCCGGGCGCTCTTTTTCGATGATCTTGCGCACCACTTCCCAGTGGATCGGCTCAATGTAGGTCGCGTCGGCCATCTCCGGGTCGGTCATGATGGTCGCCGGGTTGGAGTTGACCAGAATGACGCGGTAGCCCTCTTCGCGCAGCGCTTTACACGCCTGGGCGCCCGAGTAGTCGAACTCACACGCCTGGCCGATAACGATCGGACCCGCGCCGAGGATCAGGATGCTTTTTATGTCTGTACGTTTTGGCATTTTTTACTGCTCCTGATTATTTGGCGTTAGAACGGTAAGTCTCAATCAGTTCGATAAAGTGATCGAACAGCGGCGCGGCGTCGTGCGGGCCTGGGCTGGCTTCCGGGTGCCCCTGGAAGCTGAACGCCGCCTTGTCGGTGCGGTGAATGCCCTGCACCGTGTGGTCGAACAGCGATTTGTGCGTCACGCGCAGGTTCGCCGGCAGGTTGTTTTCATCTACCGCAAAGCCGTGGTTCTGCGCGGTGATCATCACGGTGTTGTTGTCCAGATCCTTCACCGGGTGGTTGCCGCCGTGGTGGCCGAGCTTCATCTTCATGGTTTTCGCCCCGCTGGCCAGCGCCAGCAGCTGGTGGCCCAGGCAGATGCCGAACACCGGAATGTCGGTTTCCAGGAACTGTTTGATGGCGGCGATGGCGTAGTCGCACGGCTCCGGGTCGCCCGGGCCGTTGGACAGGAAGATGCCGTCCGGATTCATTTTCAGCACTTCGTCGGCTGGGGTCTGCGCCGGCACCACGGTCAGGCGACAGCCGCGATCCACCAGCATGCGCAAGATGTTGCGCTTGGCGCCGTAGTCGTAAGCCACCACGTGGAACGGCAGTTCCGCGGCGGTTTTGGCTTCCGGCAGATCGCCTTCAAGCGTCCAGCTGCCTTGCTGCCAGCTGTAGGCCTCTTGAGTGGTGACCTCTTTCGCCAAATCCATGCCCTTCAACCCCGGGAAGCCTTGCGCCTTGGCCAGGGCCAGCGCGGCGTCCGGCGAATCGGCGGCAACGATGCAGCCGTTCTGGGCGCCTTTTTCGCGCAGCAGGCGGGTCAATTTACGGGTATCGATATCGGCGATCGCCACAATGTTGTGACGCTTGAGGTAGTCGGACAGGCTTTCTTCACTGCGGTAGTTGCTGGCGATCAGCGGGAGGTCACGAATGACGAGGCCTTGGGCGTGTACTGCGGAGGATTCTTCGTCGGAAGCATTGGTGCCGACATTGCCGATATGAGGATAAGTAAGAGTAACGATCTGGCGGGAATAGGAAGGATCAGTGAGGATTTCTTGATAACCGGTCATCGACGTATTGAAGACCACTTCCCCCACTGCCGTTCCCTCTGCCCCGATGGCCCGACCGTGGAATTGGGTTCCGTCTTCCAGAACCAATAGCGCTGACTTTATCAAAACATCCTCCGAGGAATAATCAATCACAATATTTGCATATTAATTCAGATATCACGATCTAAATCAATGCAAAAACCGTCCGCGAGGCCAATTTTTGGCAAATTGGGCGCATTTTAATGATGAGTGCCCGGCTTGTCTACCCAAACTGCCGTTTTTTGTTTTATTTTTGCAGTTCTCGCCGCTCATGCGGCTTGAGCGACGATAAAAACACAGAAAACCGGGGCTGGAAAACGGTTGCGAGGCTGAATGACGGAAAATGGCGCCAGAATAGACTCAAAAAGACCTTAAAATGAGATTTGGTGGATAAAAACGGGATGATTAGCAAGGTAAATATCAATAAATAACAGTCAATGAAACAAAATCACGCCAATGCTTCATTTTTCATGTTAAAAAAAAGGACAATAAAATTATTGTCCGATTATCATAGCATTATGATCAATACAACCACATCACGATGGTATGCAAATCAATTATAATTGGTCCAAATTCAACACATCACGCATATCAAACAGGCCTTTATCCCGAGTATGCAACCAGGCGGCCGCGCGCACCGCGCCGCTGGCAAAAGTCATACGGCTGGAGGCCTTATGGGTGATTTCCACCCGTTCACCGATGTCGGCGAACATCGCGGTGTGCTCGCCGACGATGTCGCCGGCGCGAATGGTGGCAAAGCCGATGCTTTTCGGATCGCGTTCGCCGGTATGGCCTTCGCGCGCATAGACCGCGCAACTTTTCAGGTCGCGCCCCAGCGCGCCGGCGATCGCTTCGCCCATGGCCAACGCCGTGCCCGACGGCGCATCCACTTTGTGCCGGTGGTGCGCCTCAACGATTTCGATATCGGTATAGTCGCCCATGACCTGCGCGGCCTTCTCCAGCAGTTTCAGCACCAGATTGACGCCGACGCTGAAGTTGGCGGCAAACACGATACCGATATGCTGCGCCGCATCGCGGATCGCCTGTTTGCCGGCGTCATCGAAGCCGGTGGTGCCGATCACCATCGCCTTATGGTGCGCCACGCAAAATTCCAGGTAGCCCAGGGTGCTTTCAGGGCGGGTGAAGTCGATCAAAATATCGAACTCGCTCGCCACTTTATCCAGACTGTCACTCACCTTGACGCCCAGCGCGCCGGCATCAACGCCGACCAGGCTCGATCCCGGGCGCGACAGCGCCGCCCCCAACACCACGCCTTCCGCCTGCTGCACCGCCTGGATCAATTGACGGCCCATCCGGCCGCCGGCGCCCGCAATCGCAATGCGGATTTGTGAATCTTTCATGCTTGCTCTCTTCTTGATGTAACGCGTATCCCATTAACCTATCGATTCAGGGTAACTGCCCCGCTGCGGCGCCGCCAGAGGATTCATTTCATAATTAGAAAATTATGATATTCCTCCGTTCTCATCAGCGGCGCTGTCGTGAGATTAACATTCAACCGATTTGGCGGCCTGCGACGATTGTACATAATCATGCAGTTTTCATTGCAAAAAAATGCAGAAAAAAGGCGCCGAAAACGGCGCCTGAGGAACGGAGTGCGGCGGGGTCAAGCGGTAATGGCGGCCACTTCGTTGGCTATCGCCGTCAGCGCATCGTGGCGAGCATAGTCCTCCTGCACCAGCGCCGCGCGCCGGCGATAGATCGGCTGTTGCAGAATGCGCGTCGCTGCCGCCAGTATTTGTTCCGCGCTTGGCGTGCTGGTATGCAGGCTGATGCCGCAACCGGCGGCCACCACGCGCGCGGCCGCCTCCAGCTTGTCCTCACCGGTGCCGGCGACAATCAGCGGCACGCCGCTGTCCAGCGCATAGTTGATCGAGCCGTAACCGCCGTTGGTGATCAAGAGCGCCGCCTGCGGCAACCAGTGTTCGAAGGAGATAAACGCCCGCACTCGGGCGTTGTCCGGCAATGCGTCCATCAGCCCTTCGGTCGCCCGCCCGCCAGTGGTGGCCAACACCCGCACCGGCAGATGCGCCAGCGCCTGCAGCGTCGGCACGATCAGCTGATGCAGATCGACATTGGCCAGCGTGCCCTGAGACACGATCACCAGCGGCCGACGATCGTCCTCCTCCCACAGCGCCTCTTCCGCGGCCGGTTGACCACCGCTGCGCAGCGGCCCGACGAAGCGCACGCCGCTCGGCAGGTCGTCGCGTTCATATTCCAGCGCCGTGGTGGCCAACTGCAGGAAACGCTCGCAGCCGCCGATCAGCGCATCGGTAAACGGGCGATTCAGCGGCCGCCCACCCACTTGCACCAGCGCGGTATCAAAGCTTTGCTGCACCTCATCAAGCAACACCCGCGTCGCTTCATCCACCAATTGCTCGCGGGTCAGCGCCCGCGGCAGCAGCGCCGGCGGGATGCGCGGGCCATAGAAAATGGCGTCGCGCGAAGAATACGACAGCGGCGTGACGCCGATCCCGAAGACCGGCGGCCGTTCGGCGGACTGCAGCAGCGGCAGCACGCCGTAGAAGCAGTTCTCCACCATCAGCAGATCGGTCTTTTCGGCGGCGATGGCCGCACGCAGCTGACGATCCAACAGTGGGATCGGCGCGGCGAAGAAATCTTTCAGCGCCAGCGCCATCTGCGCATTGCCCGGCGGCAGCGCGGCGCGCTCGGGGAAATGCTCCTCCAGGTGGCGATAGTCGAAATCCACCTGCGCGTCGAACGGCACGAAGCTCGCCCCAGCCGCTTCGGCGCGTTCGCGGAACAGCGCGCCGGTCATCACCCGCACCTGATGCCCTTGGGCAACCAGGTGGCGAGCGATGGCCAACATCGGGTAGACGTGCCCCGGAGTGGCGACCGCCGCCATCAGTATCCTTGCCATAATGCTCCTTTACGCTTCTGCGTTGGCCGGCTTCAGCGCCAGATTGGCGCACACCGGGTTGCTCTGAATATGCACGCGCTGCAAATGACGCGCGGAACGGGCAGTAAAGCCCTCACGGCCGTGCAGCAGCGAGAAATTGTCCGCCACCACCACGTCGCCCTGTTGCCACTGATGGGCATAATAGTGACGCGGATCGTACAGGTGCTGCTGCAGAGTGTGATGGAACTGTTCCTGCTGTTGTTCCGGCACGCCGTGATATTCCAGCGCATGCTGGTTGAGGAATTTTTTCCCCTCCGTCGGCGGTTCATTGTAGCGCATGATCAAGCCCCTGCCGTTCGGGTGCTGCACCACCAACGGCGAACAGACTTCTCCGCCGTAATGCACCACCTGCTTGATGCGGTAGGTGATCGACACCGACAGCCACTGATCCAGCAACGCTTCGTCCGCATTGGCCAGCAGCCGCGTGGTATCGACGAAGGTAGTGCACCCGCCTTCGTCCTGCGACGGCGCCGCCACGCAGTGGAACAGCTGGAACTCGGGGATGGTCGGCTTATACATGCCATCCCAATGCAGCGGGACGTAGCTGCTGTCGAAAATATGATCCTTGGCGTCAGGATGTTCCTTCACGTCCAGCACCGCGCCGAACGGCCACATCATGATCTCGCCCCACTGCTCGGCGTAGCGCGTCAGAACCTCCCCATCGCTGAAACCGGAGTCGAATCCGCGCAGCACCAGCAAGTGGTGCTCCTGCGCCAGCGCTCGCAGCGCCGCCACCGGTAGCTCGCCGATCTTTTGCCCCGGATGCTGCGGCGTCAGGATCGCGCCGAACGGGGTATTCGGTTGGATATGGCAATTAAGCGGTTGGTTGTTCATCAGTATTCTCCTTGCATCGAATGTGCTGCTCACACGGCAACGTGCCGTCAAAAACGCGCCCGTCAGGATTTCGGGCGCAAAAGCATGCAGCGGCCTCAGGCCATCTGCGGTTGTTCGATCAGGTAATGGCTCGGCGTGCCGCGGATCTCTACCAGCTCGCCGTCCAGGCTCTGCGCGTCTTTACGTTTCATCAGCACGAACTGGCCGTTCACGTTGGCTGCCACGCCGTGCCACGGCGTCAGCCAGTCGTCTTTGGTCGGCATCATGTGGATACCCATTTTCAGACTGTCGACCGGCTGCGGGTGAATCGACAGACGGATCGCCGCCGGGAAGTGCTGCGCCAGCAGATTGCCCCAGGCCCAGCTGCGCTGGATCACGCCGCAAGCGCGCTGTTTGGCGTCTTTCTGCAGCGCGGCGTTGGAACCGCTGTAGCCCGGCAGTTGGCTGTCTTCATACAGGAAACGCGTGATGGCGCGGTACAGCAAGAGGCCCTGTTCGTCCTGCATCAGTTGCTGTTTGATCGCCTCTTCCGATTCGGCATAGCCCTCCACCAACAATCGGCGCAGCAGATCATAATCATCGGTATGCTCCGCCAGGCCTTTGACATCGCCGAGGTTGAACACGCTCAGGTATGTCGCGCCCACTTCATGCAGCAGGCTTTCAATCTCGCGCTGATAGTGGTTGATCGCGTCGTCGCTGACGCGGATCAGATCGCCGAACACGTGACCGTCGGAGCAGATAACGATATGCGCCCCCGGCGGGTAATAGAGCTGAATGCGCTGGCACAGCGAGTTGAGGAAGATCAGCGACAGCCGCTCCGCCATGTCCGGCACCGCACCGATCACCTTGTTGGTGTTGGGCGACTTGGTCGGGAAGGCCGGCAGCACGAATTCGATACGTTGCTCGTTTTCGATGAATGCCCGAATGCGCGGCAATTGCACCTGAGTGACCCGCCGTTCTTCTTCGGCGATCGAGGTGTCGTCGCCGGGGAAACGGCGGCGGTATTGCAATAATTCACGTAGGATCTTTAACGATATTTCTTCTTTCTGAGCGCTGTCCACAATGAGCTCCTGTTGCGATGTGGCGCGGGTGTATTATTGATAAGCGCAATAAGATTTATCAAAAAGAGAAAAAATCTCTGCAAAATAATAATCAGCCCGGCGTTTATATGCTTCAGGCAATATAGAAGAGATGGTGCTATATTATTAGCCCGTATAATTCACAATCTTGGTTAAGTTGTGCTTAACAAACTATGAGCAATATTTTAAAACGCATGGCCATTTTCTCAAAAGTGGTCGATTGCGGCGCATTCAGCATGGCGGCAAAAGAATTGGGCATGACGACCTCCGCCGTCAGCCAACATATTCGCCAGCTGGAGGAACATCTGGGCATTCAATTACTGTTGCGATCGACGCGTTCATTGAGTCTGACCGAAGCAGGATTGTGTTTTTATGAAGATTGCCTGCTGATGATCCACGCAGCCGAACGTGGCCAACAACGGATCGCCGCGCTGCGCGGCGAGCTGGTCGGCGAACTACGTGTCGCCACCTCCACTGAATTCGCCACCCACTATCTGGTGCCGGCGCTGCAAAGCTTCCTCGATGAACACCCGCAGCTTACGCTGCGACTGGAAATCCACGATGAGAAGATAGACCTCATCACGCAACGCATCGATCTGGCGATACGTGGCGGTGTGCTGGCCGACTCCAGCTACGTTTCCACGCGGCTGGCGCGCTGCCGTGAAGTGTTATGCGCCTCACCGGCCTACCTGGCACACCACGGCGTGCCGGATTCACCGCAGGCGCTGAGCCATCACCACTGGGTCACCTTTACACCGCTCGGCAACCCGCAGTTTGTCCGTCTTATCCATCGCGACGGCGGCGAACACCGCATGCGTATGACGGGGCGTTTGTTCACCAACAGCGGTATGGCGATGAAGGAGTTGGCGCTGACCGGCAAGGGGATCATTCGCAATTTCTTCGCCAACGTTGAACGTGAATTGCGCAGCGGTGAGCTGATTGAAATATTGCCCGATTGGCGGTTACCGGAAATTAATTGCTATGCCATTATGCCGCGCAGGGAGATCCAGCCATTAAAAGTCAGACGGTTGCTGGAACATATGAAACTCTATTTGCAGGAGAAGGGATTAACGGCCGTAGAACATATTCGACAGGAATAAAATAAGAAACATCTGCAACATCCATTATTGTAATTATTGTAATCACTTTGCCAACACCGGGCCTCATTTAGATTGCAGCCTAATGATATTCTGATTAATGACTTTTCGCCAGCCTTTATAATTAAATACACCGCCGTTATTTCAAATACTCAGAATAAATTTGACTTTAGTTAGCAGAAAATTTGAATATGCATGGCATGTTATTTTTAACGCGGCACGATTCCAAAAAAAACGGGAAGCCTAAGCTCCCCGCTGTCATCCGCCGGCGCATGTCAGTCAATCTGACGAACGTCCACCCGCAGCTCTTTAGGCACTTCAAACACGATGTTCTCTTCACGCCCGCTGATTTCATGCACGTCCAGGCCGCCCAGCGCTTTCAGGCGAGAAATCACCTCCTGCACCAGCACGTCCGGTGCCGAGGCGCCGGCGGTAACGCCGATATTGCGCGCTTCGCTCAGCCAGCTCTCCTGAATATCCGCCGCCGAATCGATCAGATAAGCCGGTTTGCCCACGCGCTGCGCCAGTTCAGCCAGACGGTTAGAGTTGGAAGAGTTCTTTGACCCCACCACCAGCACCACATCCGCATCGCCTGCCAGGTTACGCACCGCTTCCTGACGGTTGGTGGTGGCGTAGCAAATGTCATCCTTACGCGGACCGATAATGCTCGGGAAGCGCTGACGCAGCGCGTCAATCACGTCCGAGGTATCATCAACCGACAGCGTGGTCTGCGTCATGAAGCACAGATTGCTTTCGTCTTTCACCTGCAGCTTCCACACGTCTTCCGGCGATTCGACCAGGTACATGCCGCCCTTCGGGTTGCTGTACTGGCCCATGGTGCCTTCCACCTCCGGATGACCGGCATGGCCAATCAGAATCGCTTCGGTGCCGCGGCGGCTGGCGCGCGCCACTTCCATATGCACCTTGGTCACCAATGGGCAAGTGGCGTCGAACAACATGGTCAGATCGCGCGCCTTGGCTTCGGCGCGTACCGCCTGAGACACGCCGTGCGCCGAGAAGATCAGGATAGAACCGTCCGGCACTTCGGCGATCTCTTCGATAAACACGGCGCCCCGCTCACGCAGGCTGTCAACCACGTAGCGGTTGTGCACCACTTCATGCCGTACGTAGATCGGCGCGCCATACAGCTCCAGCGCACGTTCCACGATGCTGATCGCACGATCAACCCCGGCGCAGAAGCCGCGCGGGTTAGCCAGCAATATTTGCATGCGTCTCCTCCTGCTGCGGATCGATCTCCAGCACTTCGATATCGAAGGTCACCGGATGGCCCGCCAGCGGATGGTTGAAATCGACGGTGATTGAATCCTCCGCCACCGCGCGCACCACGCCCGGCATTTCGCTGCCGTCGATGGCGGTAAACAGCATGATGGTGCCCACGTCCGGCACGCCGGTTTCCGCGAAGTCGCGGCGCGAGAAGAACTGGACCAGATCCGGGTTCTCCGCGCCGAACGCCGCTTCCGGCTGCAGGGTAAAGGCACACTTGTCGCCCGCTCGCAGGCCGAGCAGCTGCGCTTCCAGCGGCGCCGACAGGCTGCCGTCACCCAGACGGAACAGCGCCGGTTTGCCGCTGCTGCGGGTAGATTCGGCGGTCGAACCGTCTTCCAGTTTCAGCGTAAAGTGAACCAGCACCGCGCTGTCACTGATAATCTGAGCCGTCATGTTACTCACCTTTACTCTTTGCGCCTTTGTTCGCCGGCGACAGGAAACCTTCCAGCACGATCATCGCCGCACCCACGCAGATAAAGCTGTCCGCCAGATTGAAGGTCGGGTAGTGCCAGTCACCGACGTAGAAGTCGATGAAATCGACCACAAAACCGTGCCACAGGCGATCGAACAGGTTGCCCAACGCCCCACCGATGATGAAGGCGTAGGCGATGTTGTTCAGCTTCTGCTGCGCCGCGCTGCGGTACATCATCACCAGCAGCACCGCGACGATGGCGATGGCGATGCCGGCGAAGAACCAGCGCTGCCAACCGCCGTGATCGGCCAGGAAGCTGAACGCAGCGCCGTAGTTGCGCGCGTAAAACAGGTTGAACGACGGGATCAACGGTTGGGACTGGCCCAGCGTAAAGTTAGCGAGGATCCACTGCTTGCTGCCGAAATCCAGCGCCAGCACCGCCACTACAACCCACAGCCAACGCAGGCCGGTCGAACAAATTGGTTTACTCATCAGGCGCGAGTTCTCAGGCAAAGTTACGCTTCTCGCCGTCACCGGCGACGTTGCTCACACAGCGGCCGCAGATGTCTGCGTGCTCCGCCACCAGACCGATATCGGTGGTGTAATGCCAGCAGCGCGGGCACTTCTCACCTGGCGCCGTGCTGAAGGCGATCTTCAGCCCTTTCAGCAGCTCGGAGGCCTGCGCGTCGGCCGGCGCATCCGCCAATGGCGCAACGCTTGCCGCAGAGGTCAGCAGCACGAAGCGCAGCTCATCCTGCAGGCTGTTCAGGCGAGCCGCTAGCTCGCTGTCGGCATACAGCGTCACCGCCGCTTCCAGCGAACCGCCGAGGCGTTTGTCGGCACGCGCCTGCTCCAGCACCTTGTTCACTTCGCCGCGCACTTTCAGCAGCTCAGCCCAGAAAGCGTCGTTCATCGGCTCGCCTTCCGCCAACCCGAACAGGCCGTCGTACCACTCTTCGGTGAACACGTACTGCGCGCGTTTGCCCGGCATGAAGCCCCAGATCTCGTCTGCGGTGAACGACATGATCGGCGCCATCCAGCGCACCAGCGCTTCCACGATGTGATACAGCGCGGTCTGGCAGCTGCGGCGGGCGACGCTGTCGCTCTTGGCGGTGTACTGACGATCCTTGATGATATCCAGGTAGAAGGAGCCCATCTCGACCGAACAGAACTGCATCAGGCGCTGCACCACTTCGTGGAAATCGTAGTTGGCATAAGCCTGCTCGATATCCTGCTGCGCCGCCAGCGCGCGGCCGACCGCCCAGCGATCCAGCACCACCATGTCTTCAGGCGCCACGCAGTCGGTGCTCGGCTCGAACCCGTTCAGGTTGGCCAGCAGGAAGCGCGCGGTGTTGCGGATGCGGCGGTAAGAGTCGGCGGAACGCTTGAGGATCTCGTCGGATACCGCGATCTCGCCGGTGTAATCGGTCGACGCCACCCACAGACGCAGAATGTCGCCGCCGAGCTTGTTCATCACGTCCTGCGGGCTGACGGTGTTGCCGATCGACTTGGACATCTTGCGGCCCTGGCCATCGACGGTGAAGCCGTGGGTCAGCACTTCTTTATAAGGCGCCTTACCTTTCATCGCGGTGGAGATCATCAGCGATGACATGAACCAGCCGCGGTGTTGGTCGGAGCCTTCCAGATACATGTCAGCGCTGTGGCCCTGGAACTCAGGGCGCACATCGACAACAGAGGCGTGAGTAGAACCGGAATCGAACCACACGTCCAGCGTATCCGGCACTTTCACGTAGTCGGCGGCTTCCGCACCGAGGATGTCGGCCGCGTCCAGATCCCACCAGGCCTGAATGCCGTCTTGCTCGACGCGCTTGGCCACTTCTTCCATCAGCTCAACGGTGCGTGGGTGCAGCTGCTCGGTCTCTTTGTGCACGAACAGCGACATCGGTACGCCCCAGGTGCGCTGACGCGAGATGCACCAGTCCGGGCGGTTGGCCACCATCATTTCGATGCGCGCCTGGCCCCAATCCGGGATCCACTGCACGCCCTTGATCTCTTCCAGCGACTGCTGACGCAGGCCTTTCTGATCCATGCTGATGAACCATTGCGGCGTGGCGCGGAAGATGATCGGCGTCTTGTGGCGCCAGCAGCACGGATAGCTGTGCAAGAACTTCTCGACGTGCAGCAGCGCGCCTTTGTCACGCAGCAGATCGACGATCAGATCGTTGGCCTTGAAGACGAACTTGCCGTCCAGCAGCGGGTAGGTGCCGGTCAGGTAGCAGCCGTTCGGCCCTACCGGGTTGGCCACTTCCAGGCCGTATTTCTGGCCGATCACGAAGTCGTCCGGGCCGTGGCCTGGCGCGGTGTGCACCGCACCGGTACCGGCGTCCAGCGTCACGTGCTCGCCGAGGATCGCCGGCACGTCGAAGTCCATGAACGGGTGTTTGAAGCGCAGCAGCTCCAGATCGGCGCCTTTGCAGCTGCCCAGCACCGTCCACTCGGTGATGCCGGCGCGTTTCATCACGCTTTCCACCAGTTCGGCCGCCAGGATCAGGCACTGGCCGTCAACCTGCACCAGTTGATAGGTGAAGTCCGGATGCAGCGAGATCGCGCGGTTGGCTGGCAGGGTCCACGGGGTGGTGGTCCAGATAACCAGCGAGATGGCGCCGTTGAAGTGGCTCACGCCAAACTTGGCCGCCACGGCAGCCGCGTCGGCCGCATGGAAGGTCACGTCGATCGACGGCGAAGTCTTGTCGTAGTACTCCACTTCCGCTTCCGCCAGCGATGAGCCGCAGTCGGTGCACCAGTGAACCGGCTTGGCGCCTTTCAGCAGGTGGCCGTTGCTGATGATCTTGCCCAGCGCGCGGATAATGTTGGCTTCGGTTTTGAAGTCCATCGTCAGGTACGGACGATCCCAGTCGCCCAGCACGCCCAGGCGGATGAAGTCCTTCTTCTGACCTTCAACCTGCTCGGCCGCGTACTCGCGGCACTTCTGGCGGAACTCGGCCGCCGTCAGCTTCTCGCCCGGTTTGCCGTACAGCTGCTCAACCTTCAGTTCGATAGGCAGGCCGTGGCAATCCCAACCCGGCACATAAGGCGAGTCGAAGCCGGCCATCCCTTTCGACTTGATGATAATGTCTTTGAGAATCTTGTTAACCGAGTGACCAATGTGAATGCTGCCGTTCGCATACGGAGGGCCGTCATGCAAAATGAAGGTTTTTTTGCCCTTTTTGGCAGTACGAATAATCCCGTACAGATCCTGTTCATACCAACGTTGCAGCATGCCAGGTTCGCGCTTGGCGAGATCGCCGCGCATCGGGAACCCTGTTTCCGGCAAGTTCAGGGTATTCTTGTAGTCACTCATTAGATTCTCGGTTCCGTTTTCGGCTATAGAGATTAAACCGGTGTCTGTAGCCCGAAGAACTTCCGGGCCGTCACCACATCATTGGCGATTTGCTGCTTCAGGGCATCGAGCGAAGCAAACCGTTGTTCATTGCGCAATTTTGCGCGGAGCACCACCTCAATATGGCGCCCGTAAAGATCCATTGTGACATCCAGCAGATGCACTTCCAGCTGCTGGCGCACGCCGGCGACGGTCGGACGCGTGCCGATGTTGGCCACGCCCGGCAGCGGCTGCGGCCCCAGGCCGTACACCTCCACCGCATACACCCCTTTCACCGGCGCCACCAGGCGCTTGAGCGGCAGGTTGGCGGTCGGGAAGCCGATGGTGCGGCCCAGCTCATCGCCGTGCACCACGCGC
This sequence comes from Serratia sp. CY47444, assembly GCF_052168635.1. NCBI lineage: Bacteria > Pseudomonadati > Pseudomonadota > Gammaproteobacteria > Enterobacterales > Yersiniaceae > Serratia > Serratia sp. CY47444. The sequence continues at coordinate 31,183 of NZ_JBJNMH010000007.1, read as the reverse complement.
CCGGAGATGCTGTACGGGTGGCCCAGCAGGGTCTCTGCCAGCGGCAGATCGTCCTCGCTCAGCGCGGTGCGGATCGCGGTGCTGCTGATGCGCCGCTCGCCTTCGCGGAAGGTCGGGGTACTGACCACGTCGAAGCCGTACTCTTTTCCGGCCTGCTGCAATAGCGGAAAATCGCCCTGACGCCCGGCGCCAAAGCGAAAATCATCCCCCACCATCAGGAATTTGACGCCCAGTTTTTCCACCAGCAGCTCGGCGACGAACGCCTGCGCGGTGTTGGCGGCGAAACGCGGATCGAACTTGACGCACAGCAGGTAATCGACGCCCGCCTGCGCCAGGTAGTTGGCCTTGTCGCGCAGGCGCGTCAAACGGGCCGGCGCCTTGTCTGCGGCGAACATCTCCAGCGGCTGCGGCTCAAAGATCATGACCATCACCGGCAGCCCGAGGCGTTGCCCTTGTTGCTTCAACTGCTCCAGCAACGCCTGATGACCGCGATGCACGCCGTCGAAGTTGCCGATGGTGAGCACGCAACCATGGTGGCGCGCCCGGATATTGTGAATGCCGCGAATTAGCTCCATAGCTGGCTCAAAACAGTGGAAATCGGCGGATTATACCTTGTACAGCCGGTAAGGTTAACCCGCGATTGGTGCCTTTATGTAATAGACATACCATACCGGAGATAATCTGCGCGTGAAACGGCTTCGCCGCAGTTTATCCGGCGCCACCGGGCCGATTCTCGACCGCGGCCAACGGCTTGCGCCCGCCGCGGCAAATCATTGGCGAATTTTCTCGCGAAACACTGTATTCCCAAGAGCGAAGCTGGTAAAATCCTGCGCCATCACAACGTAGCGAGTGCCGCCTGTACAAACGGCGCTTATTTGCACAAATCCATTGACAAACGAAGGCTAAAAGGGCATATTCCTCGGCCTTTGAATTGTCCTCAATAGAATATATTTGGGAGTTGGACCTTGGCTAATATCAAATCAGCTAAGAAACGCGCCGTACAGTCTGAGAAACGCCGCAAGCATAACGCAAGCCGTCGCTCAATGGTGCGTACCTTCATCAAGAAGGTAGACGCAGCTATCGCAGCTGGCGACAAAGAAGCAGCACAAAATGCATTCCTGGTAATGCAGCCACTGGTGGACCGTCAGGCAGCTAAAGGCCTGATCCACAAAAACAAAGCAGCGCGTCATAAGTCAAACCTGACTGCACGCATCAACGCAATGCAGTAAGCATTTCGTTATCTGCTTGATAAAAAAACCGGCTCAGGCCGGTTTTTTTACGCCCTGCGTTCAGTGAACCGCTAGCAGGAAAACAGCGCCGAGAAGTCTTTGTTGCAGACGCGCTGCACCGCCGGATGCTGGATCATGCGCTCGGCGAAGATGATGTAATACTCCTCCTGCACGCTGTCTATACGTCCAATCTCCACCACGTTATCATCGTTGTAGGTATCCTGCGCATACAGCGTCGGCGCCACGAAGATCGCGTTGTGGTACATGCCGAAAGCCTTCATCAGCGCCGCATCGTCGAACTCGCCCAGAATCTCCACCTGGATGCCCTGCGTATTGAACCAGTTGAGCAGTTTGCGCCCCAGCATCGAACGGCGGCCGGGGATCAGCAACTTGCGCTGCTCCAGGCAGGCCGGGAACGGCAACTCCGGCGCCGGCTGGCGACAGAAGAAGCTGATGCCGCACTCGCCCAGCTTCAGCGAGAACAGCCCTTCCTGCTGGCTGGAGTCCACCGGGCAATCCGACAGGATCATATCCAGCTTGTGCTGGCTGAGCTGCTCCAGCAGCATCTCGTGCGTCGATTCAAAACAACGCAGGTGGATCTGTTCGTTGTCCACCACCACCGCCGTTTCCAACACCTGGCTGACCAGGCGCTTCGACAGCGCGTCCGCCACGCCGACGTCGAACAGCAGATTCGACTCTTTGCGATAGTTGACGATATCCAGCATTTCCTGGCTGAGCATAAACATCTTGTCAGCATAGCGGAACACCAACTGCCCCAGCTCCGAAGGCACCAACCCGCGCCCCTGGCGTTTGAACAGCTTGCCGTCCAACCGCTCTTCTAGCGCCTTGATCTGGCCGGTGATGGTCTGCGGCGTCAGAAACAACGCTTCAGCGGCGCCGACCACGGAACCGGCCTTGCAGACCTGCCAGAAATAGTAAAGGTGATTAAAGTTGATATGCGACATCCTCACGAGCGGCTCTCCTTAACAACGTTTCGCAGCGGCAAACGGTGTGCCGTGACGAGCGACAAACTTCCTTTCCCTGCTTCAGACAACGTATAGCCCCATTAGTCCCAACGAAGAACGGCCGAAGCTGCACATATTTTATACCGTACAGCTCCGACCAGCCATTTTATTATGTGCCCTTACCGGGCACATTCAGGATTAACGTACGCGCGGCAACGCCAGACGCAGCAATCCATACCCTACCACCGCCGCAGCCGTCGAGCCCAACAGGATCCCCAGGCGGGAATAGGTGCTGAGCGCCATATCCGCCTCGCCGAACGCCAGCGAGGCGATAAAAATCGACATGGTGAAACCAATACCGCAAAGCACCGAAACGGCAAATACCTGTTTGAAGCCGATGCCTTCAGGCAAACGGGCGATGCCCATTTTCACCGCCAGCAGGCTGAAGAGGAAAATCCCCAGCGGCTTACCGATAAACAAGCCAGCCGCAATCCCGACCGGCAGCAGCGACGTCAATCCTTCCAGCGATACGCCCTGCAAAGAGACCCCGGCGTTAGCGAAAGCGAACAGCGGCAGGATCATAAACGCGACCCACGGGTGCAGCTCATGCTCCAGCGTTTCCGATGGCGATGGCCCCTTCTTGACGTTCAGCGGGATCATAAAGCCGACGATCACCCCGGCCAACGTCGCGTGCACCCCGGACTTGAGGATCGCCACCCACAACACCAGGCCAACCATCATATACAGCGAGGTTTTTCCCACGCCACGCCAGTTCATCACCGCCAGCAGCACCGTCGCCGCCGCTGCCACGCCCAGCGCCACCATCGACACTTCGTGGGTGTAGAACAGCGCGATGATGATAATCACGCCCAGGTCATCGATGATCGCCAACGCCAGCAGGAATACTTTCAGGCTAGTCGGCACGCGGTTGCCCAGCAGCGCCATTACGCCCAGCGCGAAGGCGATATCGGTCGCCGCCGGGATTGCCCAACCCTGGCGAGTGACTTCATCCGCGCCGTTGAAAAGCAGGTAAATCAGCGCCGGCGCCAGCATGCCGCCCAGTGCGGCGATCGCCGGAAACACCGCCTTGTCACGCCCGGACAGCGAGCCTTGCATCAGCTCGCGCTTGACCTCGAGCCCCACCACCAGGAAGAAGATGGCCATCAGGCCGTCGTTGATCCACAGCAGCAGCGGCTTGGCGATCTCCAGCGAAGCAATTTTCACCATCACCGGCAGGTTAAGAAATGCCTGATAGATCCCCTGCGCCGGGCTATTGGCCATGATCAGGGCGACGATCGCCGCCGCGATCAGAATGATGCCGCCCGCGGCTTCCTGACGTAAAAATTGACGAATGATATTGGTCACAGTACGTCTCTCCAAATCTGTGCAGGACGTAGCGCCCTGCGAACCACAGTCATGAAGTGAGTATAGAGGGCGTTTTAGTTCGAAAAAATAAGTTTATAAATGCTAAATAACTCGAAAAAACCGATCAAAAGCACGAGTAAATCACATTATTCTTAGGGAATGAGCGTTGTAGCACGCAAATAAAAACCCCGGGCAAATGCCCGGGGTTCTAACATAAACCAACAGAAACAGAAGGTTAGCGAGTCAGATCGTCAAAGAACTTTTTCACCCCGTCGAAGAAGCTCTTCGAGCGCGGGCTGTTCTTGTCGCCGGATGGGCCGCCCAGGCTCTCTTCCAGCTCACGCAGCAGTTGCTTCTGCTTGTCGTTCAGATTGACCGGGGTTTCCACCACTACGCGGCACAGCAGGTCGCCCTGGCTGCCGCCACGCACCGATTTCACACCCTTGCCGCGCATGCGGAACAGCTTGCCGGTTTGGGTCTCCGAAGGCACCTTCAGTTTCACCCGGCCATCCAGCGTCGGCACTTCAATCTCGCCGCCCAGCGCCGCCATGGCGAAGTTGATCGGCACTTCACAGTACAGGTTGTTGCCTTCACGCTCGAAGATCGGGTGCGCCTTCACCTGCACCTGAACGTACAGATCGCCCGCCGGTGCGCCGTGCTCGCCGGCTTCGCCTTCACCCGCCAGGCGGATGCGGTCGCCAGTATCGACGCCGGCCGGAATTTTCACCGACAGCGTTTTGGATTTCTCAACCCGGCCGTGGCCGTGGCACTTGTTGCACGGATCTTTGATGATCTGGCCGCGGCCATGGCAGTGTGGACACGCCTGCTGCACGGTGAAGAAGCCCTGACGCATTTGCACCTGGCCTTGACCGTGACAGGTTGGGCAGGTGACCGGTGAACTGCCCGGCTTGGCGCCGCTGCCGTGGCAGACGTCGCACTCTTCCAGCGTCGGGATGCGGATCTCTTTGGTGACGCCACGTACCGCTTCCTCGAGGGTCAGCTCCATGTTATAGCGCAGATCGGAACCGCGGCTGGCGCGCTGACGGCGGCCTCCGCCGAAGATATCGCCAAACACGTCGCCAAAGATATCGCTGAAGTCGGCACCGCCGCCAAAGCCGCCGCCGCCCATGCCGCCCTGTTCAAAGGCCGCGTGGCCATACTGGTCGTAGGCCGCGCGTTTCTGGTCGTCGGTCAGGACTTCGTAAGCTTCTTTAACTTCTTTAAACTTGGTTTCGGCGTCTTGTTCCTGGTTGCGGTCAGGATGGTATTTCATCGCCAGGCGTTTATACGCCTTTTTGATCTCACGTTCATCCGCCGTCTTGCTGACGCCGAGAATCTCGTAATAGTCTTTCTTCGCCATTCTTTCGCTTACCCTTAACATGCGTGCACGGGCGCAGAGTTGCCTCGACGCCCGTGCTGGTTTCCGGTAGCGGCATCTCGGCCGCCCCGTGCCCGCTTAAGGGCGATTATTTTTTGTCTTTAACTTCTTCGAACTCAGCGTCAACCACGTCGTCGTCTTTCTGCGCCGCGTTGTCCGCGCCGGCGTCAGCACCCTGCTGAGCCTGCTGCGCCTGAGCCATTTCCAGCAGCTTGCCGGAAACCTGCACCAGCGCCTGAGTCTTCGCTTCGATCTCGGCTTTATCTTCGCCTTTCACCGCCGCTTCCAGATCTTTCAGCGCCGCTTCGATCGCCGTTTTATCTTCCGCCGGCAGTTTGTCGCCCGCTTCTTCCAGCTGCTTGCGAGTACCGTGGATCAGGTGATCCGCCTGGTTACGCGTCTGTACCAGCTCTTCGAACTTGCGGTCAGCTTCAGCGTTCAGCTCGGCATCGCGCACCATTTTCTGGATTTCGTCTTCGTTCAGGCCAGAAGATGCCTTGATGGTGATCTTCTGCTCACGACCGGTGTTCTTGTCTTTGGCAGACACGTGCAGGATGCCGTCGGCATCGATATCGAAGGTCACTTCGATCTGCGCCATGCCGCGCGGTGCCGCCTGGATGCCGTCCAGGTTGAACTGGCCCAGAGATTTGTTATCGCTGGCGCGCTTACGCTCACCCTGCAGCACGTGGATGGTTACTGCAGACTGGTTGTCTTCCGCAGTAGAGAACACCTGGCTGTGCTTGGTCGGGATCGTGGTGTTTTTGGTGATCAGCGGCGTCATCACGCTGCCCATGGTTTCGATACCCAGCGACAGCGGGGTCACGTCCAGCAGCAGAACGTCCTTCACATCACCGGCCAACACGCCGCCCTGTACCGCAGCGCCTACGGCAACCGCTTCGTCCGGGTTCACGTCTTTACGCGGTTCTTTGCCGAAGAAGTCTGCGACTTTCTTCTGCACCATTGGCATACGGGTCTGGCCGCCCACCAGGATCACGTCCTGGATGTCGGAAACCGACAGGCCTGCGTCTTTCAGCGCCACTTTCAGCGGTTCGATAGAACGCGCAACCAGATCTTCAACCAGAGACTCGAGTTTGGCGCGAGTCACTTTGATGTTCATGTGTTTTGGACCGGTCGCGTCTGCAGTGATGTACGGCAGGTTAACGTCGGTCTGCTGAGCGGAAGACAGTTCAATCTTCGCTTTCTCAGCGGCTTCTTTCAGGCGCTGCATCGCCAGCGGATCGTTGCGCAGATCGATACCCTGATCTTTCTTGAACTCTTCCACCAGGTAGTTGATCAGACGGCTGTCGAAGTCTTCGCCACCCAGGTGGGTGTCACCGTTGGTCGCCAGCACTTCAAAGGTTTTTTCGCCGTCAACGTCGTCGATTTCGATGATAGAGATATCGAAAGTACCGCCGCCCAGGTCATAAACCGCGATGGTGCGGTTGCCGACTTCTTTGTCCAGGCCGTAGGCCAGGGCCGCAGCGGTCGGTTCGTTGATGATGCGTTTGACTTCCAGACCCGCGATGCGGCCGGCGTCTTTGGTCGCCTGACGCTGGGCGTCGTTGAAGTAAGCCGGTACGGTGATAACCGCTTCAGTTACCGGTTCGCCCAGGTAATCTTCCGCCGTTTTCTTCATTTTTTTCAGCACTTCCGCAGAGATCTGCGGCGGAGCCATTTTCTGGCCTTTCACTTCCAGCCAGGCGTCGCCGTTGTCGGCTTCGACGATTTTGTACGGCATGATCGCTTTGTCGCGCTGCGCTTCTTCATCCTGGAAGCGGCGACCGATCAGGCGCTTGATGGCGAACAGGGTGTTTTCAGGGTTGGTCACTGCCTGACGCTTAGCCGGCTGGCCAACCAGAGTTTCACCGTCCTGGGTATATGCGATAATAGAAGGAGTGGTGCGGTCGCCCTCGGCGTTTTCCAGCACGCGTGCCTTGGCACCATCCATAATTGCTACGCAAGAGTTGGTAGTACCCAGGTCGATACCAATAATTTTGCCCATCTAAACGTCTCCACTAAAAAATTCATAATCAGTCAGGTTGCTAACCTATATGCGGGCGATTTTTTGCTTTTCAACTGCCCGATATCTCAGTGCGACCCGCGGTTAGCAGCTGCGGTTGCAAATAAGATGGGGCCATCCCGTCCGGCATCAAGGGGCAAGGCGAAAAAAATTTCTTTTTTTATCGTCATTCAGATCATTGTTTCCGGCTGCGGGGATCATTATGATGCGCGCGCTCTGGTGGAAAACTTCGATTTTTTGGCCATTCAGACCATTTATGATTTTACTTCGCTGTTTCCGTTAATTTTCTGTTATCGCAGAGGACTTATGCACACCAACAAGTTGGCGAATCCCGGCCCTCTCGGCCTGATGGGCTTCGGGATGACCACCGTCTTGCTGAACCTGCACAACGCGGGCTTTTTCCCACTGAACTCCGCCATCATCAGCATGGGGATTTTCTTCGGTGGCCTGGCCCAGATCCTGGCCGGCCTGCTGGAGTACAAGAAGGGCAACACCTTCGGCATGACTGCGTTCACCGCCTACGGCAGCTTCTGGCTGAGCCTGGTCGGCCTGCTGCTGCTGCCGCGTTTGGGCCTGGCTGAAGCCACCGAGGCGCACGTGCTGGGCATCTACCTGGCGCTGTGGGGCGTCTTCACCCTGTTCATGTTCTTTGGCACCCTGGGCGCCAACCGCGTGCTGCAGTTCGTGTTCGCCAGCCTGACGCTGCTGTTCGCCCTGCTGGCCGTCGGCAACATCACCGGCAACCACGCGCTGCTGACCTTCGCCGGTTATGAGGGCATCATCTGCGGTGCCAGCGCCATTTACCTGGCGATGGCCGAAGTGCTCAACGAGCAATACGGCCGCACCGTGCTGCCAATTGGCGAGCCGGCTCCGGCCCGCGTCGCGGCATCGCCGGTCACGGCGTAATCGCCCTTCCCTGACGAAAAAGCCCTGCAGTGCAGGGCTTTTTTTTAGCTGTAGGAACCGGCTCGCCGCTCGCCGGCTTCGCTGTTCAGGTCGCGATGCAGGTAGACGCCGAGCAGCAGCCCGATGAGCGACAGCGCCAGCACATAGTAAGCGGGCGCTAACGGGGTCAATTTCATGATCAACGTCACAAAAATAGGGGTTAAACCGCCAAAAATAGCGTACGAGACGTTATATGAGAACGAGATGCCGGTAAACCGCACTTCCGCCGGGAAGGCCCGCACCATCACATACGGCACGGCTCCCACCACGCCTACGCTGAAGCCCACCAGCGCATAGCAGGCGAACAACATTTCCGGGCGCACGCCCACCGTTTGATAGAACAGCCAGCTGCAGCCGGCCAGCAGCACACTGCCGACCACCAGCGTTTTGCTGGCGCCGAAGCGATCGGCCGACAAACCGGCGACAATGCAGCCGGCGATCAGCATGATGGTGGCGATACTGTTGGCCTGCAGCGTCAAAGCCGGCGCAATGGCGAACTGTTTTTGCAGATAGGTTGGGGTCATCAGGATCACCACCACGATACCCGCAGAGAGCAGCCAGGTCAGCAGCATCGACACCACCACTTCCCGTTTGTGATTGAGCACCACCGATTTCAGCGGCAGCTCTTCGGCCAGCGCTTTACGCGCCTGCATCTCGATAAAGATTGGCGTTTCCTGCAGCCAGCGGCGCAGGTACATCGCCACCAAGCCGAACATGCCACCCAACAGGAAAGGAATGCGCCAGCCGCCGCCGGCAATGCTCTGCGGGCTGAGCGTGGTATTGATCACCGTCGCCACCACCGAACCCAGCAAGATGCCTACCGTCAACCCGGCGGTCAGCGTGCCGCAGGCGAAGCCGATGCGCCGGCGCGGCACGTGTTCGGCGACGAAGACCCAGGCGCCCGGCACCTCACCGCCGATCGCCGCGCCTTGCAGCACGCGCATCAACAGCAGCAGCAGCGGCGCGGCGATGCCGATGCTGGCGTAGGTCGGCAGCAGACCCATCGCCAGCGTCGGCAACGCCATCAGCAGAATGCTCAGGGTAAACATCTTTTTGCGGCCGACCAGATCGCCGAAGTGCGCCATCACGATGCCGCCCAGCGGGCGGGCAAGATAGCCGGCGGCGAAGATGCCGAAGGTTTGCACCAGCCGCAGCCACTCCGGCATGTCCGCCGGGAAGAACAGATCGCCGACCACGGCGGCGAAGAACACGAAGATGATGAAGTCGTAAAACTCCAGCGCGCCGCCCAACGCGGCCAACGTCAGCGTTTTGTAGTCTTGCCGGTTCAGCCGGCGATTATTGTCGTGAGGCATAGGGCACCGTCGGTAAAGGCTGTAAAAATAAAAGCCGCAGGCTTTCTGTAAAAGAATCCTTACTATAACGGCAAATTATTTTCACACCAGACGGGCTGAAGCCGATCTCGCAGAACGCTGAAATTTAGAGGTTTATCTCGCGACGCGCGCTCTTTGGCCGAAATGCTGCTACCACCGCGGCGTGCGTTTCGACGTAAGGCCCGTCGAGCAGTTGAATGCAATAAGGCACGCTGGCGAAGATGCCGTGCACCACCGCATTGCCCTGCTCATCCTTTACCCCTTCCAGCGTTTCTTTGATCGACTTCGGTTGGCCGGGCAAGTTGATGATCAGCGCCTGCTTGCGGATCGCTCCCACCTGGCGAGAAAGAATTGCCGTTGGCACATAGTGTAGGCTGATCTGACGCATTTGCTCGCCGAAGCCGGGCATCACGCGATCGGCGATCGCCAGCGTGGCGTCGGGGGTGACGTCGCGACGCGCCGGCCCGGTACCGCCGGTGGTCAGCACCAGATGGCAGCCCATTTCGTCCACCAGCTCACACAGCGTTTGTTCAATTTGCGTCTGCTCATCGGGGATCAGCCGGGTTTCCAGCTTGAACGGCGTCGCCAGCGCGCCGGCCAGCCACTCCTCCAGCGCCGGAATGCCTTTATCCTGGTAAACGCCGCCGGAAGCGCGGTCAGAAACGGAAACCAAACCAATACGTAAAATATCCATGCGTAACCTCTACAGCCTGATGGGGTCCGAACGGGTTCGTCTCCCGTTCTGTTGTCATTGCCGAGAGTATAAGGGCTTCCCCCGCCGGCGGGAGCGTCGGGCATAAAAAAAGGTGGCCTGAGCCACCTTTTTACTGCGCGATCTGCAGGAATTACAGCAGGTCGGCGATCATTTTTTCCAGTTTACCCTGGTCTACGGCGAACTTGCGGATGCCGTCGGTCAGTTTCTCAACCGCCATCGGATCCTGGTTGTGCTGCCAGTAGAACTCAGGTTCGGTCAGTGCGGCAGGACGCGCCTTCACTTCACCGGTGTAAGACAGTTTGCGCTCCAGCGCGCCTTCGCTCTCCGCCAGCTCTTTCAGCAGCGCAGGCGCGATGGTCAGGCGGTCGCAGCCGGCCAGTTCGATGATTTCGCCGACGTTACGGAAGCTGGCGCCCATCACCACGGTGTTGTAACCGTGCTGTTTGTAGTACTGGTAAATTTCGGTCACGGAGATCACGCCCGGATCTTCGTGCGGGGCGAACTCTTTCTTGTCGCCGTTGGCTTTGTACCAGTCGAGGATACGGCCAACGAACGGCGAGATCAGGTAAACGCCGGCTTCGGCACAGGCGCGAGCCTGAGCGAAGGAGAACAGCAGCGTCAGGTTACAGTTGATGCCTTCTTTCTCCAGCTGCTCCGCCGCGCGGATGCCCTGCCAGGTCGAGGCCAGTTTGATCAGAATGCGATCGTTGCTGATGCCGGCTTCGTTGTACAGCTTGATCAGGCGCTTGGCCTTGGCCACGCTGGCAACGGTGTCGTAAGACAGACGCGCGTCAACCTCGGTGGAGATGCGGCCCGGAACCAGTTTGAGGATCTCCAGACCGATGTTGACTGCCAGCTTGTCGGCGGCGTCGGCGATCTGCTGCTCGCGATCGCTGCTCTGGCCGCGCGCCCAGGCGATGGCTTCGTCAATCAGTTTGCGGTATTCAGGAATTTGGGCTGCATTGAGGATCAGCGAAGGGTTGGTTGTGGCGTCCTGCGGTTGATACAGCTTCATTGCCGCGATATCACCCGTATCTGCAACCACTGTAGTCAGCTGGCGCAGGGAAGTTAATTTGTCGGTCATGTTGGCATTATCTCATCGTTTGTGCATGAACTTTTGGCATTGTTCAACCATGCCCTGCCCTGATAATAACATGCGCCAAGCCCGGCGCAAGGCTGGAAAACCGCGGCGCGCAAGCATCTGTTTTATCCTTGGGCGAGCAACCGTTTACGCCGATATCTTTCGCCATAACCGAGCGGATGGAAAGGCAATAACGTGCTATCGCCCGAATAAATTATGTTAAATTCGAAAAAATTGATGCAATTCGTCCGCTAATCTGCGAAAAATCTTAATCGACTGACGCCGGACCGATTCCAGCTAAGCTCTTGTAAAAAATAGGCCAATGTTTTTCACCTGCGGTGGATGCTGCCAGGTGCGCATGACATTTCGATAAGAGGAGGGATCCCTTGACGGACCTGATGAATTTTATAAACAACATTTTGTGGGGGTCAGTGCTGATTTATCTGTTGCTCGGCACCGGCATCTACTTCACGTTGCGTACCCGCTTTATCCAGCTTCGCCACTTCAGCCACATGTTCTCGGTGTTGAAAAACAGCAATAAAAGCGACAGCGCCGGCATCTCCTCTTTTCAGGCGCTCTGCACCACGCTGGCGGCGCGCGTCGGCACCGGTAACCTGACCGGCGTCGCCATTGCCCTGACCGCCGGCGGCCCCGGCGCCATCTTCTGGATGTGGGTGGTGGCGTTTATCGGCATGGCCACGTCATTTGTGGAAAGCTCGCTGGCTCAGCTCTACAAAACCAAAGACGATAACGGCAACTACCGCGGTGGCCCGGCCTATTACATGGAAAAAGGCCTCGGCATGCGCTGGATGGGCGTGCTGTTCTCCATCTTCCTGATCATCGCGTTCGGTCTGGTGTTCAACGCCGTACAGGCCAACTCCATCGCCCAGGCCTCCGCCGTCGCCTTCCATTTGCAGCCGTTGCACGTCGGCATCGGCCTGGTGCTGCTGAGCGGCGTGGTGATCTTCGGCGGCATCCGTTCCATCGCCAAAGTGGCCGAACTGGTGGTGCCGCTGATGGCCGGCGCCTACCTGCTGTTGGCTCTCTGGGTTATTGGCCATAACATCGAACACATGCCGGCGATCCTGGCGCTGATCTTCAAAAGCGCCTTCGGCCTGCAGGAAGCCGCGGCCGGCGCCGTCGGTTACGGTATTTCCCAGGCGATGACCCAGGGCGTGCAGCGCGGCCTGTTCTCCAACGAAGCCGGCATGGGTTCGGCGCCCAATGCGGCGGCGTCCGCCTCCCCCTACCCGCCGCATCCGGCTTCGCAGGGCTATGTGCAAATGCTCGGGGTGTTTATCGATACCATCGTCATCTGCAGCGCCACTGCGGCGATCATCCTCTCTTCCGGCATACTCGATCAGCCGACCGACAGCATCAGCGGCATCGATCTGACGCAGCGCGCGCTGTCGACTGCCGTCGGCAGCTGGGGGGCACCGTTCGTCGCCATCGCCATCTTCTTCTTCGCCTTCACCTCGATCATCGCCAACTATGCCTATGCCGAGAGCAACCTGGTGTTCCTCGAGCACAACCACCCGGGCGGCCTGCTGATTTTCCGCTGCGTGGCGCTGGGCATGGTGATGTTCGGCGCGCTGGCGGAGCTGCCGCTGGTGTGGAAAATGGCAGATACCTCCATGGCCCTGATGGCGATCACCAACCTGACGGCGATCCTGCTGCTGTCGCGGGTGGCGCTGAAACTGGCCGACGACTACCATCGCCAACGCCGCCTGGGCAAGCTGCCAACCTTCGACGCCACCCGTTATCCGGAGCTGAAGTCGCAGCTGGAGCCGGGCGTGTGGGACGACCAAAAGCCGCCGCGCTGAGTTTTCCGGGGCGCCTGCGATACGCGCCCCGGCCTATTGGACCGATTGCCCCTTTTTCCCGCGCTTTTTGCTACAGTATCCGCACTTGGATAAACAGGATCTGGCCATGCTCGTTATTATTTCCCCTGCAAAAACTCTCGATTACGAAAGCCCGCTGGCGACAGAACGCTTCACGCAGCCCGAACTGCTGGACAAGTCGAAACAGCTGATCAACATTTGCCGCGAGCTGACGCCGGCGCAAATCGCCAGCCTGATGAGCATCAGCGACAAGCTGGCCGGGCTGAACGCCGCGCGCTTTAGCGAGTGGCAGCCGAAATTTACCCCGGACAATGCCCGTCAGGCGCTGCTGGCGTTCAAGGGAGACGTTTACACCGGCCTGCAGGCGCAGGATTTCAACGAAGCCGATTTCGACTTCGCCCAGCAGCATCTGCGCATGCTGTCCGGCCTGTATGGCGTGCTGCGCCCGCTCGATCTGATGATGCCGTACCGGCTGGAGATGGGCATCAAGCTGGAAAACCCGAAAGGCAAAGACCTGTACAGCTTCTGGGGCGATAAAATCACCCAGAAGCTCAACGAAGCGCTGGAGCAGCAGGGCGACGACGTGGTGGTCAATCTGGCGTCCGACGAGTATTTCAAGGCGGTGAAGCCGGCCAAACTGCACGGCGCGCTGATCAAACCGGTGTTCCTCGACGAGAAGAACGGCAAGTACAAGGTCATCAGCTTCTACGCCAAGAAAGCGCGCGGGTTGATGAGCCGCTTTATCATCAAAAATCGCCTGACGCGCAGCGAACAGCTGGTGGACTTCAACCTGGAAGGCTACGCCTTCGACGAAGCCGCCTCGCAGGGTAATGAACTGGTGTTCAAACGCCCGGAGCAGGCATAAAAAAAGCCGTCGCAAGACGGCTTTTCGCATTCTAGCCTGCTGAACTTCAGGCCGGCAGTCCCATCAGGAACTTGCGCAGCTCGCCGAAGCCGGCCGGGAGCGTGTGCGACAGCAGCGGCAGATCGGCCCGCAGCGCCAGCGCTTTCGGCAACGGCAGTTCCTGGCCGAGGATCGCTTCTACGCTCTCTTTAAACTTGGCCGGATGCGCGGTACCGAGGAACAGGCCAAACTCTCCGTCCTGCAGCTGATCGCGCAGCGCGCGATAGGCAATGGCCGCGTGCGGTTCTGAGATATAGCCCAGCTCGGCCAGTTCACGCATCGTTTCCCTGGTGGTCTCATCGCTGACCGCCGCGTGACCCAGCTCTTTCAGCTGCCAGACCTTACGACGGAACAGCTCTTCCACGCGCGGCCAGTTGTTTGGCTGGCTGACGTCCATGGCGTTGGACAGCGTCGCGACCGTGGCGTGCGGCTGCCACTGGCCGCTGGTCAGGAAGCGCGGCACGGTGTCGTTGGCGTTGGTGGCGGCGATGAAGCGCTTCACCGGCAGACCCAGCGACTTGGCCAGCAGCCCGGCGGTCAGATCGCCGAAGTTGCCGCTCGGCACCGAAATGACCAGCTGATTGCGCGCTTCCTGCGGCAGCTGCGCCACCGCTTCGAAGTAGTAACAGATCTGCGCCAGCAAGCGGCTGATGTTGATCGAGTTGGCCGAGTTCAGGTGCAGCGCATCTTTCAACTCCTGATCGTCGAACGCCTGCTTCACCAGCGCCTGACAGGCATCGAAGTCGCCGTCGATCGCCACGGTGTGAATGTTGCCGCCCAAGGTACAGAACAGTTTCTCCTGCAACGGGCTGATTTTGCCCTGCGGGTAGAGGATCACCACCCGGACGTTTTTCAGGCCGTAGAAGGCGTGCGCCACGGCGGCGCCGGTGTCGCCGGAGGTGGCGGTCAAAATGGTCACCGGCTGATCGCCGGCCACTTCCGCCAGCATCTGCGCCATAAAGCGGCCGCCGAAGTCTTTGAACGCCAGCGTCGGGCCGTGGAACAGCTCCAGGCAGGAGACGTCTTCCGTCACTTTCGCCACCGGCGCCGGGAACTCAAAGGCGGCCTGTACGCGTTTCTTCAGCGCAGCTTCCGGCACCTCTTCGCCGATAAAGGCCGACAGAATGCGGCTGCTGCGGGTGACAAAATCCTGCTCCAGCAGCTGGTCGATCTCGGTCAGTTCGAACGCCGGCAACTCCAGCGGGAAGAACAGCCCCTGCTGCTTACCCAGGCCTTGTTTGATCGCCTGCGCGAAGCTGACCTGCTCGTTGTGATCCTTAAGGTTGTACAGTTTCATGCGTTATCCCAGTAGTCGAGCGCCTGCGGTATCCAGACGGCAAATATGAACAAAACCTTCGTCGTTTTGCAGATAGTGTTGTTGCAGCCAGGCGGCCATGCGCTGCGCGGTAGCGCCGTCGTTGCAGACGGCGAACAGCGTCGGGCCGGAGCCGGAGATGCCGCAGGCCAGCGCGCCGATGTCCTGCGCCGCCTTGCGCGCTTCGGCAAAGCCCGGCAACAGCCGGGTGCGGTACGGTTCAGCGATCACGTCCTGCATCAATTTGGCGGCCAGCTGCGGCTGCCGGGTATGGCAGGCGTGAATAAAGCCGGCCAGGTAGCGGCCGTGGCTGATGCAATCCTGACGACGGTATTGCGCGGGTAAAATGGCGCGCGCTTCGGCGGTGGACACCTTGATGCCGGGATAGGCCATGACCCACAGCCAATCGTCGAAGCACGGCACCTCCTGGCTGATGATGCCTTCTTCTTCCAGCATCAGCTGCAGGCCGCCCAAATAGCATGGCGCCACGTTGTCGTAATGCACGCTGCCGGAAATGCGGCCTTCCAGCTCGCCCATCAGGCCGAGCAGCGTCATCTTATCCAGCGGGCGATCGCAAAATTCGTTCATCGCCATCAGCCCAGCCACCACCGAACAGGCGCTGGAACCCAGCCCCGAACCGATCGGCATGTTCTTCTCCAAGCGCATCGCCACCGGCACTTCGCGGCCGATCTCCTGGCAGAAGCGCTCCCAACATTGATAAACGATGTTCTCTTTCGGCTCGGCCGGCAGCTTGCTGACGAAGCGCCCGGCATTCTGCAAACTGAACGTTTCGGCGGCTTCGACGCTGACGCAGTCGCCCAGCAGCGTGCCGTCGATCGGCGAAACCGCCGCGCCCAGCACATCGAAACCGACGCTGACGTTACCGATCGAGGCCGGTGCATACACCTTAACCATATTAAACTCCCAACTTCCATGACAGTGTGCGCAGCAGATCGGCAAACACGCCCGCTGCGGTCACATCGTTACCGGCGCCGTAGCCGCGCAGCACCAGCGGCAGCGGCTGATAATAGCGGCTGTAGAAGGCCAGCGCGTTCTCGCCGTTCTTCACTTTATACAACGGATCGTTGCCGTCCACCGCCTCGATGCACACCTTGCAGCGCCCTTCGTCGATCAGGCCGACATAGCGCAGCACCTTGCCTTGCTCGGCGGCGTTGGCCACGTTGCGCGCGAATTCTTTATCCAGCTCCGGCAGTCGCGCCAGGAACTGATCCACATCGCCCGACGCGTCGAAGGACGGCGGCAGCACCGCCTCAACCTCGATATCGCTCAGTTCCAGTTTGTAACCGGCCTCGCGCGCCAGGATCAGCAGCTTGCGCGCCACGTCCATACCGGACAGGTCGTCGCGCGGATCCGGTTCGGTGTAGCCGTTGGCCCTGGCCTGCAGGGTCGCGGCCGACAGCGACATCCCTTCGTCCAGCTTGCCGAAGATAAAGGACAGCGACCCGGACAGAATGCCGGAGAAGCGCACCAGCTCATCGCCGGCGTTCAGCAGGTTTTGCAGGTTCTCAATCACCGGCAGACCGGCGCCAACGTTGGTGTCGTAGAGAAACTTGCGGTGCGAACCGGCAGCGGCCGCGCGCAGTTGCTGATAATAGTTCATCGACGAGGTGTTGGCCTTTTTGTTCGGCGTCACCACGTGGAAACCGTCCGCCAGGAAGTCCACGTATTGATCGGCCACCGCCTGGCTGGAGGTACAGTCGACGATCACCGGGTTCAGCAGGTGATACTCCTTCACCAGCCGGATCAGGCGGCCGAGATTGAACGGCTCCTGCGCGCCGGCCAGCTCGTCGCGCCAGCTGTCCAGCGCGATGCCGTGCACGTTGGTCAGCATCACGCGCGAGTTGGCGATGCCGCACACCCGCAGGTCGATATGTTTTTGCTTCAGCCACGGCTGCTGGCGGTAGACTTGCTCGATCAGCGCCCCGCCGACGCCGCCGACGCCGATGACGAACACTTCGATCACCTGATCGGTGTTGAACAGCATCTGATGGCTGACGCGCACGCCGGTGGTGGCGGAATCATTGCTGACCACCACCGAAATTGAACGCTCGGAAGAGCCCTGGGCGATAGCGACGATATTGATGTTGGCGCGCGCCAGCGCGGAGAAGAAGCGCGCGGAGATGCCACGCAGGGTGCGCATGCCGTCACCGACCACCGAGATGATCGCCAGGCGTTCCATGACGTCCAGCGGATCCAGCACGCCGTCTTTCAACTCCAGATAGAACTCCTCTTCCAGCGCCCGGCGGGCGCGCTGCAGTTCACCCTGCGGCACGCAGAAGCTGATGCTGTATTCGGAAGAGGATTGGGTGATCAGCACCACCGAAATGCCGGCGCGCGACATCACGGCGAACACCCGTGCGGCCATGCCGACCATGCCTTTCATGCCCGGGCCGGAGACGTTGATCATCGCCATGTTGTTCAGGTTGGTGATGCCTTTGACCGGCATCGCGTCATCGGTGCTGTCTTTACCGATCAGCGTGCCGGGGGCTTGCGGGTTAGAGGTGTTTTTAATCAGGCAAGGGATTTGGAACTGGGCAATCGGCGTGATGGTGCGAGGATGCAGCACTTTGGCGCCGAAGTAGGAGAGCTCCATCGCCTCCTGGTACGACATCGATTTCAGCAGCCTGGCGTCCGGTACGGTGCGCGGATCGCAGGTATACACGCCGTCGACGTCGGTCCAGATTTCGCAACAGTCGGCGCGCAGGCAGGCGGCCAGCACCGCGGCGGAATAGTCGGAGCCGTTGCGGCCCAACACCACCAGCTCGCCCTTGTCGTTACCGGCGGTGAAACCGGCCATCAGCACGATGTGGTCGGCCGGGATCGCCGCTGCGGCGATGCGCAGCGTGGACTCGGCGATGTCCACGGTAGACTCCAGGTAGTGGCCCTGCGCCAGCAGCTTCTCCACCGGGTTGATCACCGTGACCGGATAGCCCTTGGCGCGGAACACCCCTTCCATGATGGCGATGGAGAGTTTTTCGCCGCGGCAGATGATCGCCGCGTTCACGCTGTCCGGGCACTGCCCCAACAGCGAGACGCCGTGCAGCACCTGCTTGAGTTGCGCGAACTCCTGATCGACCACGCCTTTCAGGCGATCGTATTCAAAGCCCGGCAGCGCCTGCGCCAGGCCGCTCAGCAGATCGGCAAAGATCCGCTCGGCGTCGCTGATATTCGGCAGAATATCCTGACCCGCCACCGTCTTGTCGATCATCGCCACCAGATGGTTGGTGATCTTTGCGGGGGCGGACAAGACCGTGGCTACCTGTCCCTGACGCGCGTTACTCTCCATGATGTCGGCGACGCGCAGAAAACGTTCCGCATTCGCTACCGAAGTTCCGCCAAATTTCAGCACTCGCATGTGTCATCTCTCCGAATTTAAGCCGAAAAAAAAGCCCGCACTGATTAGGTGCGGGCTTTTTTCTGTGTTTCCTGTGCGCGTCAGCCCGCCCCGTTACCTGTGGTATCGGTGGTGGTAATAATTGTGGTTTTCAGGCTGATGTTGCGCATGTTGTCTGTCTGTCTCATGAAATACTCTGTCCCCTCTATTGGTTAAAGCAATCGCTATCCCAAGTCAAACTATTTCTTTTTTTTGCTTATTTTCCGTTCAGCGGCGACATTGCGCGATATCGGAGGTGAAAAGCAAAACGACAGAACAAAAAAACAACTTAAAGCCGATTTACTAGTGGATCACGCTGGGTAACCGTCTGATGGAGCCGCTATCACTTGGCGAGTTTTTTTTCGATGTCGTGCAGCAGCGTATGCAACATCGCCGTGTCTCGCTGTTGCAACGCCCCGAGGCGCTGATGCAGCCAATCGCGCAATTTTTGGTCATCGCCGACATCCAAAGCGTTCAACAAGGCATCGGCGCGGTGGCGCAGCGCTTTGAGTTGCCCTTCCGACGCCACCTTTTCCTGCGGCGTGCTGACGCCCATCAGGCTCGCCAACTGGTAGCAGTACACCATCACCGCCTGGCCCAGGTTAAGCGACGGGTAGTCCGCCTGCATCGGCACGCCGGTCAGCAAATCCGCCAGCGCCAGCTCTTCGTTGGTCAGGCCGGAATCTTCGCGGCCGAACACCAGCGCGGCCTGGCCGACCCACTGCTTACGCTCACTCAGCTGTTCCAGCAGCTCAGGCGGCGTGCAGTAGTAGTGAAAACGCGCGCGGCTGCGGGCGGTGGTGGCGACCGTGAAGTCTACATCCGCCAGCGCCTGTTCCAACGTGGCGAACGTTTGCACGCCGTCGAGGATCTCGCCGGCCCCGTGTGCCACCCAGCGTGCAGCCGGCTGCAGGTGCGCCTCGCTGTCGACGATGCGCAACGAAGCGAAGCCCATGGTTTTCATCGCGCGCGCCGCCGCGCCGACGTTTTCCGGCCGCGCCGGAG
This sequence comes from Serratia sp. CY47444, assembly GCF_052168635.1. Taxonomy (NCBI): domain Bacteria; kingdom Pseudomonadati; phylum Pseudomonadota; class Gammaproteobacteria; order Enterobacterales; family Yersiniaceae; genus Serratia; species Serratia sp. CY47444. Next base: position 11,695 of record NZ_JBJNMH010000007.1, on the reverse strand, counting down.
CCACTAAAACAATATGAAGCTGCATCACTCTTCCACCGAAGGCGGGCCTGCGCTTTTGACGGTATCGCAGCGCCCGCTTATATTTACAATTGCGTAACAATAAACGCGTTAATAGCAACAAACAAGATTAAACGGCTCGTTGAGCTAATAAATCCGCCGTAACAGTCATTATTCATGCTTATGTTTTACTGTATTTATTTATCAATGAGTTAAAACAAGACGATGCTCAATAAGCGAATAATTGTATCCTATCGGGCCCGATAATGCTGAATCGTTCACAGAATTTGAGGTTCTGTGACTTAAACTGGCATTTCTGTAAGTGTTTTTCACAAATCTGTTAACGTGCTACAATTGAATTTGATATATGTCAACAAAGCGTAGTTTTGTTGGGTGATGAATTCGGCACGCGCTGTTATATTGCTGTTAATGGGGTTAGGATATGCGCCGATTTGGCACCCCAGGGGTTGTAGGGAACAGCATCCCCACCAGGCTAGCGATCTTGTTGACATGAGATGGAAAGTGCATCAAGAACGAGTTTACGTACTTTAGTCATTTGCTGAGAGGGAACGTGGCGCTATCTCTGCCCTCCTCTAAGAAAACAGAGACTTCTGTACTTCCTATTTTCTATTTTGTTGGCAATTTTAGGTAGCAAATATGCAGACCCCGCACATTCTGATTGTCGAAGACGAGTTAGTCACTCGTAACACCCTGAAGAGCATTTTCGAGGCGGAAGGCTACATTGTTCATGAAGCCAATGATGGTGCAGAGATGCACAATATCCTGTCTGAAAATGATATCAATCTGGTCATCATGGACATCAACCTGCCAGGCAAAAACGGCCTGCTGTTGGCGCGCGAACTGCGTGAACAGGCCAGCGTCGCCTTGATGTTCCTGACCGGCCGCGATAACGAAGTGGATAAGATCCTCGGCCTGGAAATCGGCGCCGACGATTACATCACCAAGCCGTTCAACCCGCGTGAGCTGACTATCCGCGCACGTAACCTGCTGTCGCGCACCATGAATCTGGGCAGCCTGGGCGAAGAGCGCCGCCTGGTCGAGAGCTACAAGTTCAACGGGTGGGAACTGGACATCAACAGCCGCTCGCTGATCAGCCCGGCCGGCGAACAGTACAAACTGCCGCGCAGCGAATTCCGCGCCATGCTGCACTTCTGCGAAAACCCGGGCAAGATCCAATCCCGTGGCGAACTGCTGAAGAAGATGACCGGTCGCGAACTGAAGCCACATGACCGCACCGTGGACGTCACCATCCGTCGCATTCGCAAGCACTTCGAATCGACGCCGGACACGCCGGAAATCATCGCCACCATTCACGGCGAAGGCTACCGCTTCTGCGGCGAGCTGGAAGAGTAACTCCCGCCTGCCGTCATGAAAACGGGGTTCAGCATGCTGAACCCCGTTTTTTTATTTCGTCTCAGCCCACGGCATGATCGGCACCGCGCTCAGCGCATTTTTCGGCGAGCCATCGATCACCTTGTCGGAATAGCTCAGGTAGATCAGTGAATTGCGCTTGGCGTCGTAGAAGCGCACCACCTGCAGCTTCTTGAACACCAGCGAAGTGCGTTTCTGGAACACCACATCGCCTTCCGCCTTGCCGTTTTTGATCTTGTCGCTCAGCTCTATAGGCCCGACCTGCTGGCAGGAAATGGCCGCGTCGGCGGTGTCTTCCGCCAGCCCCAGGCCGCCTTTGATGCCGCCGGTTTTGGCGCGGCTGATATAACAAGTTACATTTTTAACATCCGGATCGTCGAACGCTTCGACCACGATTTTGTGGTCCGGCCCCAACAATTTAAACACCGTATCAACGGAACCCACTTGCTCCGCCTGTGCGCTTCCCACGGTTGCGCAAACCAAACCGAATAAAAATATCCAGCTTTTTTTCATTTACTTAACTCCGATATAACCTTGCCGCAAAAATAGGTTCGGCGATCGCCATTATTTATGTCTAAGCTCACGGAATCGGTTTTATACGGGTCCGCACCGTCCGTTTTAGCACAGAGCGTGACAAAAATCTTTGAGAGTCGCGGAGTAAAAAAGTTGCTATGATGCGGCGTCGTTATTTCTTTGCGCCCACTACGGTGTACCCCAATCCAACTCTGGCGCGGCATGCGCAGCAGAGGCAAAGAGTGCAACGCATAATGGCTCATGGATCGGTCTGATAGCGCAGCACCAGCGTGACGAATCAACAGTTCGGGTTCCTACCCCCAAGCTTTACGAGGAAGATCTATGGATCAAGCCGGTATCATTCGTGATCTGCTTAGCTGGCTGGAAAGCCATTTGGACCAACCCTTGTCGCTGGATAACGTGGCGGCCAAGGCCGGCTACTCCAAATGGCATCTGCAACGGATGTTCAAAGATATTACCGGTAATGCCATCGGTGCTTACATCCGGGCAAGGAGACTGTCCAAAGCCGCCGTCGCGCTGCGCCTGACCGGCCGGCCGATTTTGGATATCGCCCTGCAATATCGCTTCGACTCGCAGCAGACCTTCACCCGCGCCTTCAAGAAACAGTTTGCGCAAACGCCGGCGCTATACCGCCGCGCCGAAGACTGGAACGCGTTCGGCATCTGTCCGCCGATCCGTCTGGGGGCCTTCACCCTGCCGCAGCCGGAATTCGTCTCGTTGCCGGATAAGCCTCTGGTCGGCCTGACCCAAAGCTACTCTTGTACGCTGGAACAGATCACCACCGTGCGCACCGAACTGCGCTCGCAGTTCTGGCGCCAGTTCCTCGGTGACGTCGATACCCTGCCACCGGTGCTATACGGGCTGCACCACTCGCGCCCGAGCCAGGAGAAGGACGACGAACAGGAAGTGCTGTACACCACGGCGCTGGAGCCGGATCAGGTGCCTGACAAGGTGCAGGAAGGCCAGCCACTGGTGTTGCCGGGCGGCGAATTTGCGATGTTCAGCTACGAAGGGCCCACCGAGGGGCTGCAAGACTTCATCCTGACGGTGTATGGCACCTGCCTGCCGGCGCTCCAGCTGACGCGCCGCAAAGGGCACGACATCGAGCGTTTCTACCCGAAAGGCGAGCGCCGTCCGCATCAGGCGCCTATCGAGATCAAGTGCGATTACCTGATCCCGATTCGGCGTTAACGCTGCAGTTCGTCCAACGCGGGCATGTCCAGGTGCGTGACATCGCCCGCCGTTTCCACGATCCAGCCGGAAGCCAGCCACGGGCTCTGCTGGTGATCGACGCGCGACAATGAGCAGTTGCGCAAGCGCAGGCGGCGTTCCGCATAGGCCGGTAGCCCAAGCACCGTACTGATCAAACACCCCAACGCGATGCCATGGCTGACGAGCAGCGGTTTACTGCCTTCAGGCAGCATCAGGCAGCTCTCCAGCGCGGCGCGCATGCGCTCGCCGAGTTCCTCCATGGATTCGCCTTGAGGGATACGGCCGTCAGGAGTACCATCGACCATCTGTTTGCGCCACTGCTCTTCCTGCGGCGTTAAACTGTCGATCAGGCGTTCTTCCAGAACCCCCATGTGCAGCTCACGCAAACGCGGATCGCAAATCACTTCGCAGCCACAGGCTTCGGCGATGATTTGCGCGGTGCGGCGCGTGCGCCCCAGATCGCTGGTAATGATGTGCGTAATGCCTTCTTTGCTGACCCGCCTGGCGACCAGACGGGCCTGGTGTTCACCCATGGCGGTTAACGGGCTGTCGGACTGACCCTGGATGCGGCGAGCCGCGTTCCATTCCGTTTCGCCATGGCGAACGAGGTATACCTGTAACATTTTTGTTTTCCGTTATACTGCGTGAAATTTGCGTTTATCCCCGGCCCGGCGGCGCTTTTGCCGCTGCCCGGCGTATCGGCCAGAAGGATATCAAACCCGTTATGTACCATGTTGTCGCTGCAACTACCAACCCGGCAAAGATCAAGGCTATTCAACTCGCCTTCGATGACGTCTTTGGCGCGGGCCAATACCGCATTGAATCCGTTGACGTCGCCAGCGGCGTCTCGCTGCAGCCGATAGGCAACCACGAAACCCGCACCGGTTCGCGTCAACGCGTCATGGAAGCGCGCCAGGTCAGGCCCGAGGCCGATTTTTGGGTCGGCGTGGAAGCCGGGATTGAAGAGAATATGACCTTCGCCTGGATGACCATCGAGAACCCGCACATCCGTGGCGAATCCCGCTCGGCGAGCCTGATGCTGCCGGAAGTCATCTTACAAGGTATTCGCGCCGGTCGCGAATTGGGCAGCGAAATGGCGGCGATCACCGGCAACGCCGAGGTGAAACGTCAGGGCGGCGCCATCGGCGTCTTCACTGACGGCCGGCTGAGCCGCACCAGCGTTTACCACCAGGCGCTGCTGCTGGCGCTGGTGCCGTTCCACAACGCCATCTATCAGCAATAACGCTGAGTCTGCTAGGGCGCGTCGTGCAGCAACTGCTGCTCAAGCCACTGTTTCAGCGCGGGTGAAGCCGCTTTCAGGCTGTTAGAACCGCGGGTGATGGTGGCGATCCCCGCGCCCAGTTCATTTTTCAGCTCGCGCTGGCTCATCTCGCCGCGCATCAATTCCTGAATGATCCGCACCCGGGTGCCCAGCGCAGTGCGCTCGTCCGGCGTCAACATCAGCTGCAACAGCGGTTGATGAAGTTCTTGCGCAAACGAATTCTGCAGCAGCGCGACGAAGCGCAGCCAATCCTCATTGCCTTGTTCTGAAAGAGCGGGGTCGTTTAACGATAATTGCGTCATGGCAGCCACCATACTATTTAACTAGTACAGCAGCATACCATAGGGCCGTCAAAATCAATAACGTCTCTGCCACTCGGCGTCGGTCAGCACCTTGGCCGGCCGGTGTGTCAGATAACGGTAAAACGCATCATAAGCCAGCACGTTCTTGACGTAGCCGCGGGTTTCAGAGAACGGAATGCTTTCGATGAACGCCACCGGATCGATCCGCCCCGCGCTGTTGCCCAGCCAGGTATTCACCCGCGACGGGCCGGCATTATAGGCGGCGCTCGACAGAATGCGGTTGCGGCCGAACTGCTGATAGACCGACTCCAGATAGCTGGTGCCGATGGTGATATTGGTCTGCGGATCGAACAGTTGGCTCGGGCCGACATAGCCGGGAATATTGAACATCTGCACCGTATGCTGCGCGGTGCGCGGCATCACCTGCATCAGGCCGGCGGCACCGACCGGCGACTGCGCCTTCGGATTCCAGGCGCTCTCCTGGCGCGCGATCGCCATCGCATAGCTGCTGGTGATCCCCTTGTCATCGGTGGCGCGGCGGAACTCCTGTGGCCAAGCGACCGGGAACCGTTCCTCCAGGTGATCCCACAGCTTGCCGACGATGGTCGCCTGCACGCTCAGATCGGCCCATTTTTGCTCAAAGGCGTAGCGCGCCAGTGCCTCTTGTTCCGGCCGGCTGCGGCTGGCGACGTAGGAGCCCCATTCGCTGCGGGCCAGGTTGTCCATATTCCAGTACATCAGCTCGCGTACCCGGGCGACCTCCGGCCCGTCGACCAGCGACGTGCGCGGCTTGGCCGCCACCGCCACCATCACCGGATAAGTGGCGTTCAGCTTCTGCGCCGCCACCATCGGATAGAAACCGCGTTCGGTCATCAGATTGCGCAACATCTCCTCACCTTCGGCGCGTTTGCCTTCGTCCATCAGCTGACTGGCGCGCCAGTAGCGCCACTCATCCTTGTTGCGCGACGCTTCCGGCAGACGGGCCAGCCAGGTCGCGACGCCCTGCCGATCGCCGTTACCCAGCGCCATGCGCACCCGGCGCTCCAGCAGCGAAGGCGAACGGCTACGCAGAATCACCTGATCGCGCCACTGCGCCTGTTCATAGGTAGCGTCGCTGCCCATCAGGCGCCAGGCCACCGACTCTTCCAGCCCCAGCCGCTCGTCGTCGCTCATTTTCTGCAGCCGCGCGAGCGTCGGGATCATCGCCCGCGCGTTTTCCACATCCTGCCGCGCCAGGCGTTCAAAGGCGATGCCGGTGGCGGCACGGGTAAAGTCGGTCGGCCCTACGCTGCGGGCGAAGGCTTCCACGGTGGTCGGATCGTTTTGCAAGCGCACCAGGGCGTTGCCCATGGTTTGATAGTCGGCCGGCAGTTGGCTGTAAAGGTTGCTGACCAGCGAGCTGTTGCCCTCTTTCAGCGCCAGCTTCATACGCGCCAGAATATCCAGCGGCGTTTGCTTGCCTGCGCCGCGCCAGACGCTGAACAGCCGATCGCAGGCGCTCGGCAACGTTTTGCCGTTCAACCACAGTTCATCGGCGCCGCTCCAGGCCGCCTGCTGGTCGCCGGTAGCCCATTTGGCGTAGTAATAGTTGCAGCGCGCCGCCACCGGTTTGGGCGGCTGTGGGCTGAAGGCCAGCAGGGTGCGCCAGTCTTCGCGCCGCGCCAGCTCATTGACGAAGCGCGGCGCCAGCGATTTCGCCGGCGGCAGCGTCGGGTTGCGCTTGATAAAGTCGTTCACCTCGGAGAACCCCGCCTGGCTAAGATCCTGTGTCAGCTCGCGGTATTCCAGGTAAGGATAAAGCGGATAATCACGCAGCGTCGGCATCAGCTGCGCCACCACGTCCATCTGATTGCCGTCCCACGCCTGTTTGATCTGCTGGTAGCGCTGACGTTGCGCATCCAGAGAATCCGCCAGCGCCGCGCCTGAAAACGCCGTCAGGCACAGCCCCATTGCCAACAGCCGTCGCTTGTCCACCTTGACCATCCTCGCTCTTTCCTCACTGGTTGTACCGAGGGAGCCGCCCAGCCCCCCCGGTGACCGCCGCGCACGGCGCCGCGGGACAAAATAAAGCCGGGCGCACGGCCCGGACGCAGATATCTACCATAGACAGCGCAATCGCTTATCCATTCAATACTGTAGAAGAAGAAGTGTATCGCCATGACGGGAGCCAGGTAAAAAACGTTTACTTTGACTGACAAATCAGGTCGCCGGGATATTTCCAGTCACCGGATTTTTATTAACCGGCCCGGTGTTTATGAAAGAAGTAAAATGCTTTTTAATTATTAGCTATCACATTATTTCATTTGAGATATGAGCCCGCCGTTGCGCAAATCGCCTGACAGCTGGCCAAACGCGCCAACTTTGCAGAAAAGCGGTGGCAAACCCGGGTAGGCATTTTTATACTATCAAAAATAAGTAGGATAATTCCGAGAAAACAGCACATAAAGCGCCCAACGAAGACATCTTATAATACAATCCGCGCCAATTATGGGTTAGATAGTGTTCATTAGGCAGTGCGACTGACAGCTTTCAGCAAAACGATAGTCCCTTCAAGCGGGCCGGATTTTTCCTTGTCAGGCCACGGCCTGCGGGCGGTGGATCAGGCCGGAATGGCGGGTGAAGATGGCGAATAAGACCGCGATAGCAATGCGTTGCGCAAAAAGCCCCGAGCCGGGCTTCCTTGGCGCACGCCTGAATATCGGTCGCCTGCTGCTGATCGTTTTGTTAGCGCTGCTGACGTTGTCCGGGCCTGCGCACGCCGCCGATGATCCCTATCAAAAGCGCACGCACGCCGTGACGACCGTGGTGGTAGGCATCATCAGCTACGCCCGCTGGTCGCGTGAACCCAATCCGATCCGCTTGTGCGTGACCGCGCCCACCCAGTATGCCGAAGGGCTGTTCGATCCGATCCTGCTGAGCGCGCCGCGCCCGATTAAAGCCGAGCGCGTGCCGTTCGACAGCCCAACGCTGAGTACCGGCTGCGATGTCATCTACTTAGGGAACATCACCGCCGCGCAGAGACAAAATTTCATGCAGCGCATTTCCGGCAACTCCATTCTCAGCATCAGCGAAAACGATAGCGAATGCTCCGCCGGCAGCGCTTTTTGCCTGCAGATCGATGGGGACCAGGCCAGTTTCAAGGTCAACCTGGACGCTCTGGCGCGCAGCGGCGTGCGCGTTCACCCCAACGTGCTGCAGCTGGCACGCAAACAGGCGCCGCCGCTATGAGGCTGTTGCGTAGAAACCGCTCTGGCAATGCGCGCCCGACGCTGGGCCGAGTGCTGCAGCGGGTGCATCTTGGGCTGGCGCTGATCGCCGTCGGCACCGCCGGCATCTTTTTGACGCTGGTGGCGCTGTTTGCGCTGCGCGCCTATGCCAATCACAACCTGCACCTGATCGCGCGCTCCATCAGCTATACCGTCGAAGCCGCCGTAGTGTTTGAAGATCGCACTGCCGCGCGCGAGGCGCTGATGCTGATCGCCTCCAACGAAGAGGTATCGGACGTGCGGATCCTCGACAACAACGGCAAGATGCTAGCCAACTGGCGCCATCCCACCGATGGGCCGCTGCATGGCCTTGAGCAGATCGTCGCGCACTGGGCGCTGCCCGAGCCGGTCATTCTGCCTATCACCCACGAGGGCAAGCAGGTCGGTCAGGTCTGGCTGAGCGGTAACGGCGGCAGCCTGCTGCGTTTCCTGTTGCGCGGCATGGTCGGTATGATCGCCTGCCTGGTGCTCAGCACCCTGTGCGCCCTGGTGTTGTCGCGCCGTATGCTGGTCGGCATCGTCAGTTCGCTGGACGACATCGCCAATGTGGCGCATGCGGTGCGCCGCGATCGCACCTTCGGCCTGCGGGTGCCGTCGGCGCCTATCGCCGAGTTGCATGAGCTCAGCAACGATTTCAACGGCTTGCTCGACGAGCTGGAGGCCTGGCAGGCCCATCTGAAGCAGGAGAACGACTCGCTGGCGCACCGGGCAACGCACGACAGCCTGACCGGTTTGCCGAACCGCGCCTTCTTCGAAGGGCGACTGAGCCGGGCGCTGGGCGATATCGAATCGCCGGCGAAATTGGCGGTGCTGTTTATCGACGGCGATCGTTTCAAGGAGGTGAACGACAGTTACGGCCACGCCGCAGGAGATGCGGTGCTGACCACCATTGCCGGGCGCATTCGCGCGCAGCTGCGCGAAACCGATCTGGTCGCACGCCTGGGAGGGGATGAATTCGCCGTGCTGCTGGCGCCGGTACACGGCACGGAAGATGTCTTGCAGATCGCTGACAACATCATCGACTGCATGACGCAACCGGTCATTTTGCCGAACGACGAGACGGTCATTACCTCTCTGAGTATCGGTATTGCGCTGTACCCTGATCACGCGTCAACGCCTCAGGGTCTTTTGCACGAAGCTGACGATGCGATGTATCAGGCAAAGCATCGTTATAACGGAGGCTGGCGGCTGGCTATACATAAATAAGAGCCCCGGCTATAACACTTGAACTAGGGATTTTGACTATGATACAGCAACTGTTTAAAGGTCGTTTTTCACTGCTGGCGATAACGTTCGTCGCCCTGCTGGCGCTCGCCGGCTGCCAGAGCAAACCGCAGGGCCTGACGCCCGAGCAGGTTGCGCTGCTGCAATCGCAGGGCTTCAAACTGACCGATAACGGCTGGGAGTTCGGCCTGTCGGATAAAGTGCTGTTCGGCAACAATATCGGCAAGCTGAACCCGGAAAGCACCGAGACGGTGCAGAAGATGGGCCGTGCGCTGCTGAGCGTCGGCATCACCAAGTTCCGCCTGGACGGCCATACCGACAACTACGGTGAAGACAGCTACAACGACCAGCTATCCCTGCGCCGCGCCGATGCGGTGGCCGATCTGCTGGCCAGCGTCGGCATTCCGCGCGCCAATATCGAAACTCGCGGCATGGGCAAACGCGACCCCGTTGCCGATAACCGCACCTCCAGCGGCCGCGCGGAAAACCGCCGCGTCGCGATCGTCGTCACGCCATAAGCCGCCAATATGCGCCTTTATCGGCGCATAAACGGTTATACTTAGCGATCGCTGAGCGATGTCTGGGATCCGAGATCGAAACGGGCTACACTCATGCCGCCAGACATCCTATAAATACTGATATAGAGAGGCTTAGAGCAACGTGGCTCAATACGTCTATACCATGCACCGCGTCGGCAAGGTAGTACCGCCGAAGCGTCATATTTTGAAAAACATCTCCCTGAGCTTCTTCCCTGGGGCAAAAATCGGCGTACTGGGCCTGAACGGCGCCGGTAAGTCCACCCTGCTGCGCATCATGGCCGGCATCGATACCGATATCGAAGGGGAAGCGCGCCCGCAGCCGGGCATCAAGATCGGTTATCTGCCGCAGGAGCCGCAGCTTAACCTCGAACACACCGTGCGTGAATCGGTGGAAGAAGCGCTGGCGGAAGTGGTCGGCGCGCTGAAACGCCTGGACGAAGTGTACGCACTGTACGCGGAAGAAGGCGCAGACTTCGACAAGCTGGCCGCCGAACAGGGCCGCCTGGAAGAGATCATTCAGGCGCACGACGGTCACAACCTCAACGCTCAACTGGAACGCGCCGCCGATGCGCTGCGCCTGCCGGACTGGGACGCCAAAATCGCCCACCTGTCCGGGGGTGAACGCCGCCGCGTCGCGCTGTGCCGCCTGCTGCTGGAAAAACCGGACATGCTGCTGCTGGACGAACCGACCAACCACCTGGACGCCGAGTCCGTGGCCTGGCTGGAACGCTTCCTGCACGACTTCGAAGGCACCGTGGTGGCGATCACCCACGACCGTTACTTCCTGGATAACGTGGCCGGCTGGATCCTCGAACTCGACCGCGGCGAAGGCATTCCGTGGGAAGGCAACTACTCGTCCTGGCTGGAGCAGAAAGACGCGCGTCTGGCGCAGGAAGCGTCCGCCGAAGCCGCTCGTCGCAAGTCGATCGAGAAAGAGCTGGAGTGGGTGCGTCAGGGTGCCAAAGGCCGTCAGTCCAAAGGCAAGGCCCGTTTGGCCCGCTTCGAAGAGCTGAACAACACCGAATACCAGAAACGTAACGAAACCAACGAACTGTTCATCCCACCTGGCGCACGCCTGGGCGATAAAGTGGTCGAAGTCAGCAACCTGCGCAAGTCCTACGGCGACCGCCTGCTGATCGATGACCTGTCGTTCTCGGTGCCTAAAGGGGCAATCGTCGGCATCATCGGCCCGAACGGCGCGGGTAAATCCACGCTGTTCCGCATGATGTCCGGTCAGGAACAACCTGACTCCGGCAGCATCGTGTTGGGCGATACCGTCAAGCTGGCGTCCGTCGATCAGTTCCGCGACAGCATGGACGGTTCGAAAACCGTGTGGGAAGAAGTCTCCGGCGGGCAGGACATCATGCGCATCGGCAACACCGAGATGCCGAGCCGTGCCTATGTCGGCCGCTTCAACTTCAAGGGCGTCGATCAGGGCAAACGCGTGGGCGAGCTGTCCGGCGGTGAGCGTGGCCGTCTGCACCTGGCCAAGCTGCTGCAGGTTGGCGGCAACGTGCTGCTGCTCGATGAACCGACCAACGACCTGGATATCGAAACCTTGCGCGCACTGGAAAACGCCCTGCTGGAATTCCCTGGCTGCGCCATGGTGATCTCGCACGACCGTTGGTTCCTCGACCGTATCGCCACCCACATCCTGGACTACCAGGACGAGGGCAAGGTGGAATTCTTCGAAGGCAACTTCACCGAGTACGAAGAGTACAAGAAGCGTACGCTGGGCGCCGACGCGCTCGAGCCGCACCGCATCAAGTACAAGAAGATCGCCAAGTAATACGAAAGGCGCCGCATGCGGCGCCTTTTTTTATGCCCGTGACCCGTCCTGAATAGCGTTGACACATTTTACTCACGCACAGAGGAAAATGTGATGAACCAGTATATTAAACGCACACAACGCGATTACTCTCTATCCTTTAAACTGGCTGTCGTCGA